>JADJCM010000008.1 GCA_016703225.1 Lysobacterales bacterium | reverse complement strand
GAAGGGAAGAGCGTGGGTGGCCTTATGCCGAGAGCCCTCACCTGGCCCCAGGGCCACCTTCTCCGGGGGAGAAGGAAAGACGCGGGACGAGGCGAAGCGAGCGTTTGACGAGGCGATTCTGGAGCGATTGGTGGCGTTGAATGCCGAGCGGGCGGTCGAGGAAGCGCGCGTGGGGCTGGTGCGTTGGTTGCGGCCTGAGTTCAGAACTCTGGCGTGGGCGCGAAGCCGCAGCAGGTGGAGATCGACACCGCGGCGATGGAGGACGAGGCGCCGGTGGATGGCGCCGTGGCGGTGGGGGCAAACCGCAGCCGTGGCCGAAAGATGCGATCGAGCAGGTGCGCGCCGTGGCCGATCTGCTGGCGGCGAGACCGGCGCCGCTGACGGTGGACGAGATCGCCGCGCGCTTCAGCGGTCGATGGCCGGCGGAAACGGCTACCGCAGCTGTTGGACATGCTGGTCGCGCTTGGACGCGCGCGGCAGGACGGCGAGGGCGCGTTCCACTTCGGCATGCGTTGATCGGGCACGGAGCGAGTCGCGCGCTTGACGAAGGTCAGTGCCGGCCGCGGCCATGGGCGGCAAGCTCGCGGCCTTTCCATCAAGCGGGGGAATTACCATGGATTTCAAGGCAGGGTCTGGAATGCGGTCACTGCGTGGCGGCGATCGAGAAGGCAGTGGCGAAGTTCGATCCGACGGCGGTGGTGGAAGTCGAGATCGAGTCCGGTACGGTGCGCATCAGCGGACTGATCACGGAAACCCAGGCGCGGGCAGGCGATCGGCGATGCCGGCTACCAGGCCTAATTCATGGGTGGCCCGGCCAAGGCTGAGCGCTGCTGCGGCTGTTGCGCCTGATCCATGGCCGCCGGTGCCGCGCCGGCAGTTGCGTCCAATGACCTGAAAGCCCGACGATGCGCGGCATGAGTATCCGGGCCGTGATCGATGGTGTGGCGCACGAGTTCCCTTCCGGCCTGAGCGTGCTGGAGGCGCTGCGCAGCATCGGCGTCGAATTGCCGACGCTGTGCCACGACCCACGCCTGGAACCGGCGGGCCAATGCTGGGCCTGTTCGGTGGACATCGCCAATGCGCCGGGCGAAGCATTTCGAACACGACCCTCATGCCGCGAGCCGTTGCGCGATGGCAGCAGCATCCGCAGCACCCATGCCGCGCTCGACCGGTTTCGTCATGACCTGATCGGACAACTCGCGGCGCGCGTCGCGCCCGACGAGCAGGCGCGCTTCCCGGACAAGGCCCTGCACCGCCTGCTGCGCGAACACGGCATCGCCGGCAGCGCGCCGGCATCGCCGCCGGCGTCGATCGACACCTCGCATCCGTACATCCGCGTCGACATGAGCCGTTGCATCGCCTGCAGCCGCTGCGTGCGCATCTGCGAGGAAGTGCAGGGTGAGTCGATCTGGCATGTGTTCGGTCGCGGTCCGGACCTGCGTATCGCGACCGCAGGCGACGTGCCGCTGGCCGCGAGTGCTTGCGTCGGCTGCGGCGCCTGCGTCGATACCTGTCCGACCGCTGCGCTGACCGATGCCAGTGCCTGGCACGATCCCATCGCCGAGACCTGGACGCGCACCACCTGTGCCTACTGTGCGGTCGGCTGCGAACTGCAGGTCGGCGTCGCCGACGATCGCATCGTCAGCGTGCGCCCGGCGCTCGATGGTCCATCGAACCGCGGCCATGCCTGCGTCAAGGGCCGCTACGCGCACGGCTATGTCGATGCCGGAGACCGTGTCACCACGCCGATGCTGCGCCGTGATGGGCAGTGGCAGCGCGTCGACTGGGACGAGGCCGAAAGCGAAACGGTGGCACGGTTGCGCGGGCATCCTGGCCAAGTACGGACCGGACTCCGTCGGCGTGCTCTGCTCTGCGCGCGGCACCAACGAAGAAGCATTCCTGACGCAGAATTCGCGCGCCTCGTGCTCGGCACCAACAACGTCGACGGCTGCGCCCGCGTCTGCCACATGCCGAGCGCCGCGGCGCTGAAGCGCGTGCTCGGTACCGGCGCCGCAACCAACAGTTTCGATGACATCGAGCAGGCACGCTGTTTTCTGGGGTCGGTGCCAATCCGCTCGCGAACCACCCGGTGGTGGGCGCGCATCCGTCAGCAGGTGCGCCGCGGCGCGCAGCTGATCGTCATCGATCCGCGCCGCACGCCGCTTGCCGAAATCGCCAACGTGCATCTGGCGCTGCGCGCGGGGCAGCAATGTGCCGCTGCTGAACGCGCTGGCACACGTGCTGGTGGTCGAGAACCTGGTCGATCGCGCCTTCGTCGCGGCGCGTGTCGATGACCTGACGAGTTCGTGAACTTCATCGCCGACTGACGCCAGAGCGCGTCGCGCCGATTTGTGGCGTCGGCGCTGCCGATATCCGCAAGGCGGCGCGCCTTTACGCGGAACATATGCCGGCGATGTGCGTGCATGGTCTCGGGCTGACCGAGCATGTGCAGGGCACCGAGGAGTGATGGCGCTGATCAACCTGGCACTGCTCACCGGAAATCTGGGCCGTGCCGGGGCAGGGGTGAACCCGTTGCGCGGACAGAACAACGTCAGGGCGTGGCGGTGATGGGTTGCGAACCGGATTCGCTGACCGGCGGCGCCAGTCTCGCCGACGCTCGACCACGCTTCGAGGCACGCTGGGTGCGCCCGTTCCGGCGCAGCCCGGCCTGAACGTGCTGGGCATGATCGACGCGGCACGTGCGGGGCGCTTGAAGGCCCTGTACGTGATCGGCTTCGACATTCTGGCGAGCCTGGCCAACGCCCGCGAGACTGCGGCGGCCTTGGCCCAGGCGGAGCTGGTGATCGTGCAGGACCTGTTCCTCAACGACACCGCGCGCGAGTTCGGGCACATCTTTCTGCCAGCGGTCACCAGTTTCGAGAAGGACGACACCTTCATGAACTCGGAGCGGCGCATCCAGCGCATTCGTCGCGCCATCACACCGCGTGGTCACGCGCTGGATGACGCCACCATCCTGGTGCGTCTCGCTGCAGCCTTCGGCCACGGCACGCAATTCCCGAGCGCCGATGCGCAGCAGGTGTGGGACGAGGTACGCGAACTCTGGCCGGCCGGCGCGGGCATCAGCTATGCGCGCATGGAGCAGGGCGGAATCCAGTGGCCGTGCCGCGACGAGGCCCATGCCGGCACGACCATCCTGCACACCGAGCGCTTCGCCCACGGACCACGCGCCAGTCTGCGTCGCATCGACTACCACCCGACGGTCGAATCGATCGACGACGAGTACCCGTTCCTGCTCAGCACCGGCCGCGACCTGCACCAGTTCAACGTCGGCACCATGAGCGGCCGCACCGCGCAGAATCGACTTCGCCCGACCGACACCCTCGACATGCACCCGCAAGACGCCACCGCACTCGGCCTGCACGACGGCCAGGACCTGCGCGTGACCAGCCGCCACGGTAGCGTGGTGCTGCCACTGCGCCTTAGCGACGGCATCGTGCCCGGCCAACTGTTCACCACCTTTCACGACCCGGCCCGCGCCGTGAACCAGCTCACCGGACCAGCCCGCGACAACATCACCTCAGCGCCGGAATACAAGGTCACCGCGGTGCGGGTGGAGGGGATGCCAGCACGTGCAGCGTGAGGAACCAAGGTCGAGTGACCGTGGGTTACTCTGTACTAGACATAATATACATTGTGCGCTGATTGCGGCCGTTCAGATCGCTGCCAGCGACTGGTCCAGATCGGCGATCAGTGCCGCAGGATCTTCGAGTGTTCACTGCGGACAATTCTGGGCAATGCCGGCGGATAGTCTGGGCGACTGACGCGAACAACTCTGCACAACGATGAACGCAGGCGGAAAAGTCTGAGCTGGCGTGAACGCCAAGCGGAAAGATCTAAGCACTCGTGGACAGCATTTCGAACCCGACCTACCAATCGCCGCGATCAGACCGCCTCCAACTGTTTATCGCGCCCACCAATCTTCTCGGACAGTTTGCCAGTCGCTTCTCCTCGCAAACGGATCTCATCCCAGACCCCGCATCACTCAGCCACCGGGCCCGGTGCTGACTGTAATCCCGCTAGATGAGGGACGGCCGGGAATCGGAAGAAATCCAGCCGTTCGGGTCTAACTCTTTGACTTGACGACCTTTCATGACGAAATGCCGATCGGTCATGTCGTCACGTCCGAACCTGAGCCTTCAAGCTGCAGCTGACCGGTGTTTTCGTCGTGCTTGGCAGTCACTTGTTTCCCCTTTCGTGCCGGCGGGTTTGCTTGATGTGCCAGTGCTGCTTCCATACCTTCGAGTTTGGCTGCGACGCGCGTCTTCTCGATCTCGGCTGTGCTCAACTCTTGCGTCAATTGACGGGAGCGCTTCCGCTCGCTGTCGAGTTGTTCGCGCAACGCGGTGGCCTCAGCGATCGATTTGGCCGCCTGCTCCTCCAATGCCGTCATTCGTGATGACAGCGGGCGTAGTTCCGACAGCTCTTGCTGCAGCTGATATTGATCACGCTCTAATCCCTTGAGCGTTTGCTGCGCCTGGGTAAGTTGCTCGGTCAGGCGGCCGTTGTCCCGATTCAACTGCAGCAGATCGGCATTCTTTGCAGCCAACTGATCGCCAGCGTTGCGCAGTTCTCCCTGGAGCGCCTCGAGTGCTTGTTCGTGCTGGCGATGTTCGCGATCGCGCTGTTCCTTGGAGGACGTTCGGAAGTGTTCCAGGCTGTCGCGCGCATGCCGGTGTTTCTCTTCCAGCGACTGCAATTGGGTGTCATGTTCCTGTGCGCGCTTCTCGTGCCCTGCCACGCGCTCTTCCAATTGAGCCAGCTGGATGCGGGCCTGCTGCAGTTCGGCGGCTGTTCCTGCGTGCTTGGTGCTCTCGTCGACCAGGTGTTGCTCAGTTCGCTGCAATGCGATTCGAAGCTCCCCCGATTCCTTGGCCGCCAGCTCGGTCCGTGCCTCAGCTTCCTTCAGCTTGAGCGCATTGGTGGCCGTTTGCTCCGCCAAAACGACATCGGTTTCCGCATGCAGTTGTTCTGAAAGACGTTGAACGAGCTGCTGGAGCGCGTCGCTGACGGCAACCTTGGTGCCGGTTTGCGGCGGCTCTTCCGCCTCCAGTTCTCGGAGGTACCGGTGGATCGTCGTACGTGAGCCGGTGTTACCCAGCTCGGCGCGCACGCCATCGATCGTTGGGTTCTTGCCTTGGTCGAGCAAGGCACGCCGCGCCTTCTCGACGTCGGTCCGGTATACGCCGCCACGTGCCATATCGCCCTCCGCTTATTGCGTACTGTGGTATGTACTGTGATGGTATGTACTACGATACGGTGAAATATGGAACACAAAGGACATTTCTAAGGCGGGATAATCCTGAATTATCCCGCCTTAGCTGTCCCAACGACGCTTTTCCGGCCCGTTGCGGTACGAAATCGCCAGCGCTGAGCGACGCGGAATCCATGCCACGCAGAAAGGACGATCGCCGGCACCGGCCGCGACGAAGATGGACCCGCTCACGCCCTACTTGAAAAGCGTGACGCCGTCCACATTTTGTGCCGCGCGACGAAAAGAACACAACATGATGGGGAAAAACTGACACGTCGCGGGAATTGAGACAGACCAGCATTAGGGTCTGCGACCACCGAGGTGCGGGTACCCCGGCGATCAGAGCGGCCAAGTGCGGCCGGCCCGCCGGCGATCACCGAGGGGAAACCTATGTCCGAACCTGACCCGCAAGAACGATTTCAGATCCTCGCCCTCTCGGGCGGCGGCTATCGCGGACTTTTCACAGCTCGCGTCTTGGCCGACATGGAACAGTCCATCGGCGCACCCATCGCCACTCGATTTGACCTGCTGGCCGGAACTTCGATCGGCGGAATTCTGGCCTTGGCTCTCGCGCTCGAAATTACAGCGGACCGCATGGTCAGGTTGTTCGAAACGAAGGGCGAACAAATTTTTCAGCGTCGCCGCTCGCTCGGCGGACTGTGGCGCGCGCCTTATGCCCAATCATCGCTGTATCAGCTGCTGTGCGGCCCAGAACTCTTTGGGGAAAACACCGTCGGTGCCTGCAGACACCCGGTGCTCGTACCGGCGATCAACTACACCACGGGCCGTCCCGTGGTCTTCAAGACACCCCACCATCCGAACTTCGTCACGGATCACAAACATCGTATGGCGGATGTCGCACTCGCGACCAGCGCTGCTCCCGGATTTTTCCCGAGACACGTGTTCAATAACTGTCAGTACATCGACGGTGGGCTGTTTGCGAACGCGCCGGGGCTACTCGGCGTGCATGAAGCGCGTCATTTCATGAAGCAGCAGCGTGGCGATATTCATGTCGTCGCCATTGGCACGATGTCCGCGAAGTACACGGTGGACCCCCGCCGCAACCGCGAAGGCGGCACCCGCGATTGGGGTGGATGGTGGCCGCCCAACACCGCCAAACGACTCTTCGGCGTCGCGATTTCCGCTCAAGAATCGCTGGTCGACAATCTTCTGCGCCATCAACTCCCAGCCGGTCACTACCACCACGTCGACGAGGACTTGACCGACGAACGAGCGCGCGCAGTAGCACTCGACAAGACTGATGCGGCAGCGAGGGAAGTCCTGCTCGGCTCCGCTGCCGAACGATCAAAAATCTGTCTGGGCGACGCTGGCGTTCGCGCCGTCCTGAATCACATTGCCCCGACGCCGACCTTCTATCACGGCCCATATGCGGTCCAGGGAGTCAGCCATGCTCAAGTTGAATAAGTTGTTTTTGAACGACGGTCACAGCGAAAGCTTCGACGAAAAGCTGCCGCCAAGCGCCGAACAGCGTCGCGTGTTGGTTGAAGCAAAGAATGCCATTCGTGACCGACTCCGTGAGCGAATTCGCGCGGCTTCGACGACGGTGTTGGGCATGGCGCACATGGTTAGTCCTCGCTTTCGCACGCAAGGCTCATGGGCGTACCGAACATGCATACAACCGTCGCACCAGCAAGAAATGGACTGGGACTTCGGCGTCTACTTGCCCGTCGCAGTCTGGGCGGACAATGGCCCGCCGGCACCCATGGCAAGGTTGTACTTCCAGTTGGTCGAGAAGGCACTGCAGCAGCTCTGCACAGAACGCGGCTGGAGCCTGATCGGCGACAAGGCGACCTGCGTGCGCGTGAAGATTGCGACGTGGGCGCACATCGACGTACCGCTTTACGCTGCATCCGAAGACCAGTTTCTGCAGGTCGCCGAGAAAGCGCTGGCCAGCGCTCAGAACAGCACGAGTTTCCGCGAGGCTGCTGTGCTGAGCGAGAGTGCCGAGGCCGGCGAAATGCCGGAAGCTTTCTGGGAGCAGATGGAAGGAATCTACCTCGCTTGTCGAAGTGGCGAATGGCGTGCATCCGATCCCGAAGCGGTTGCCCTCTGGTTCACCGATCGCGTCGCGGACCACGGCGAGCAACTTCGCCGCGTTTGTCGATATGTGAAGGCATGGCGAGATCACCAATGGCCGAACGGTGATGGACCTAGTTCTGTCGCGTTGATGATCGCGGTCACGCAGACATTTCAATTCAAGCCGCGTCGCGATGACCTGGCCTTGGAGCACGCGGCCTCCACGCTCGTCCACGCGCTCGCTTCGAACCTGCATGAGCCCGGCATTGATGCTGGCGCTGAGGACTTCAATCGGCTCGATGCATCGCAACGCAGCGCCGCTTCCGTCTTGGCAAGAAATCTGGTTACACGTTTGAACGGGGCACGCAGCCATTCGTACGCGATGCGACAAGGCGCCGTCGATACGGTCCGTCAGCTGTTTGGGCAACGCATCCCGAACGATGTAAGCCTCATCGATACCGACGATGGCGCCGATATCGTTCGCTACACGCCGGCAGCGGCCGTGTTCGCACCGACCGTGCAGGCAACCAAGGCGGGCTAACTTGAATTCGCGCATCGGCGTCGCGCTGACCTTCTTGCGGAACGCAGGGTTTCGATCGACCGCTGCGCCGCGAGGACGACGCTACTTCGATGGCGAGCTCAAGTGTCGGGCGGGAACCGTGCCAGTTCGCCTTCAGATCACGGATTGGGACTTTGTTTCGTATCCCGCCATCCATCTCCGGGAGCGACCGGTCTTCCTGTCATCGGTCTCACCCCATCTGTTCGGCACCAACGGGCTGTGTTACTTCGCGGCCCGATCGGTGATTTTGGATCGCTACCGACCCGAGGTTGCGTTGTCACAATGCCTCGAACAGGCGCGTGACGTTCTGGACCGTTTGTGCAGCGATGCAGACTATCGCCAGCGTGAATTCGAAACGGAATTCGGCGCGACCTGGATGCTTGGGCAATTGCCGATACCCGTCTCTCTGTTATTGGGTAGTGTGGGCGCGCACGACGAGGAAGCGAGTTGCTACTTCCTGGATGGCCAGAACCACGCGTTCGTGTCCACCCAACCGCGAGAAGTGGACGGCTTCTGCAAGGCTCGAGGCTGGTCGAAGCAGACATCCCGCATGACTTGTTGGCTGTTGAGGGCAGCCTCTCCTCCGACGCTGCCCGCCGCAGAGCTGCCAAAAACCGTGGCTCAGATGTTCGCTTGGTTCCGATTATTGGGACGCGATGCATATCAGCGTCTTCAGACCATTCTCGGTAAGCCCGAATACCTAGCGTCATCCACGGCGATGTTTCTGATCCATTCGCCGGCAGGTTGGTTCGGATTCACCATCAAACTGGACCAGGTAAAACGCACCGCATACAAGCGTCGGCCGACGCGATATCGGCAATTCCTGCACAACCACGGTCATGAAGTGGCGGTGAGTCGGCTCGCTGTCACCGAGGTCGGATCTGATTTTGTGCACAGCCGAAACCTGAGTTTTCCCAGCTTGAAGGATCGCAGAATCACGTTGATTGGATGCGGCGCCATCGGCGGCTACCTGGCACAGGCATTGGCGAAGCTCGGAGCCGGCTCTGGCACGAAAGGCCGACTCACGCTGATCGATCCGGACGTGCTCGCTCCCGGAAATCTAGGGCGTCACTATCTCGGAATCGACCACCTCTACGCTAAGAAACCCGAAGCGCTCAAGGCTGCCTTGCTGCAACAGTTTCCGGCGCTGACGCTCATTGCCGAGCCGCGATCGGTAGACTTCGCAAAAGATCTCAGCGGCGACCTGGTGATCAATGCGACCGGCGAAGAAGCACTGTCCGAAGCGCTGAACCACTACCACACGCTGTTGCCTTCGAGATCCAGACCGCCGATGTTGCATGTATGGATTCTAGGAAACGGCCAGTGTGTTCAGGCCCTATGGGTCGACCGGAAGAAGTTCGCTTGCTATCGCTGCTTGCGTCTGCCTGATCTGGAACGAAAGCCCCGATTCGAACCGCTTCGAGAGCCGACCCAAACCAGAGTGCTCGGCTGCAATGCCTTTACGCCGTACGCAGTCTCGGCCCCGATGTCGGCGGCCGCATTGGCCATCGACATGACGGCGGGTTGGCTGCAAGGCGATCCTGGACCACGTTTTCGAACTCGCTTCGTTGAGGCGCAGGCGGTCCGAGAGATCAAGAACCAGAACTTATCCCCGCTATCAGGATGTCCGGCATGCTCGACTACGCGCTCCGGCTAAATCCATTTGACCCGTTGGGCATGGTGCTCGTGGAAGGCGTTGTACTGCAGCGGATCGACGCATTTCGCCAGCACCGCGCTCACGATTCAGAAGCAGGCGGCATCTTGCTCGGTTACAGGAGAGGCGCGCACCTACATGTCACTGACGCCACTCGACCGCAACCCCACGACAAACGCAGCCGATTCCAATTCGAACGACGTGATGCCTTCCATCAAGCGTATGCTTTGGACCGATGGCGCGAGGCGCACGGAGCGCTCGACCACATCGGGGAGTGGCATTCACATCCGGAATCAACCCCAATGCCGTCGCCTCTGGATCGGAGCGAATGGCGAAAGATATGTGCAGCCCGTGTCGATCTTATGGTCTTCATGATTCTGGGTGACCGCACTGAAGACTGGCTCGGTGTCGGATCTGCAGTCGACGCAAGGAAATGCCTCGATCTGTCCTGTCGCGACGATGACCAACGGGAGGCTTGAGCACTCACACTCGTGTTGAATGAATTGAACAAGCCTTGGCCCTTAATTGAAAAAAGCACAGCCGTTTCTACGTAAGCTGGCGTTTCATAGAGGTTTTCTAACTTTCGACCCATCAGATCGGCTTTTACTCGTTCGCATCAGAAAGCCAGGCACACAACTCCCGCCTGATCCTCGTTGCCGGATCTTGGCCAATTTTGCCCAACGCCCAAGAATGTAAAGTTACGGAATTGAAGGCCTTTGCATGACGGAGTTAAGGAGCCGCTGCGCTGCAACCCCTCAGTCGCTGCCAGGATCCAGGCCTACCGGTCTCAGCAACTCGCGTATCCGAGGAATGTCGCTGGCGAGTACGGCATTCATCAGATGGTCCTTGATGGGCAGCACTTCGGGTCGATTTCTGATCGCGTGGTCGAGTGCGATGAGTCGCCGCATTCGAGCGTCGCGCTCTGGCGTGACGGCCGCCGGAAACAGCCCTGTTGCGCGCGCGCGACCGGACAGGTCCAGGTAAGCCGCGGACTGCGCCGCGTTCAGTCCAATCGAATCCGCCGATTGAGCGTACTGGTCGACGAGCGCGTACAAGACCGCATGAACGTGTGGCTCCGCAGGCGGCAACGTCGGGGTACTTGGAACATAAGCACCTACACCTTGAGGAATCTCGATTGTCGAAAGCGTTTCGATCAACTTTTCGGCCAGCGCTTCCACCGCCGCGACGTCGCCCATATCGGGACCGAATCTGGGGGGCCATGTCATGCGGAGGTGTTGCTCACTCAAGATGTGTCCACGGCAGCTCGCCCGCAGCAACCATGCACACCGCTCTTGTTCGTGCTCGGGATGAAATGCCTCGTAAAGCACGTCGCCTTCTCGAATTCACTCCACTTGATCAATGCAAGCCTCCATTGCAACGACTGCTTTGAGATGACCGCGCACTCACAGCGCAGCCTCATCTGGTTTTCCGAATCGCTGTCCGGATTCAGCAGCAGATTCAGTCCTGCCTTTGCGGCTCGCGAGAAACGCAGGCGCATGCGACGAAATAAACTCGTGCATCACGCCGCGATACCGCAGCGCATCCGGTGAAAGCGCAAGACCCAGCGTGCGAGCGATCGCCATGGCGAATTTGGTTTGTGCCTCAGACGGTGGTCGGAGCGCGTAGTCGACGACCGTCGGCAACAGAGCACCCAGCGCCTGGCTCAACCATTGCGCGAACGCATCAAATCCACCGTTGGATACGCACCGCGCCATCTGCAGTTCGAGAAGTTCGTGTTCGGCGTCCGGGAGCACGAGCTCGACGGTGTATCCCGTCTCGGCATCGATGGCGTGCAGGAAAACAGCCATCAGCGACTGGCCTCGATTGCGGCCACCGACGGTACTTCAGTCCAATAGCGGTGTCCTAGGGGAATGGCGGCCAGGAAGCTGCGCAGAAGCAGCGGCTGGCGCCATGCAGTACTGGGAACCCATTCAGACGCCAGCGGCTGATGCCGACGCAGCCAGCGCGCCTGACGTCGGATCTCGCACACGATGGCATCGATGCACTGCTTTGCGTCGCCTTTCGTGCGCAGGAATGTGGCTGCGCCTTCTTTCAGTCCGAGCCAAAGTACGGCTCGGCGCTGCGCGAGACACAGTTCCTCAAGCTCTGACTCAGTTCGATCGACCAAGGCACGTGCCCAGGTTGGCTCCATTTGGTGCCGTCGCAGAAGGTGCGCGCCGTAGCTTTCGAATTCTGCATCGGCTAGGCGTTGCCACAGCCACAGCGCACCCTCGGTCGCGCCGTCAGCAACCCGCTGCCGGATACGCATAGCGAGGTGGTGTCGCATCACGCCCCGCTCGAGCGGATCGGCGAGGTAAGCCCAGGTGATTGGGTCATAGATGGCCCTGGCCTGTCCCCAGACCAGCCCTTGAGGCGCGTCCTCAAGCAATTTCAGGACCTGCGCCTGGCGCAGGCGTCCGGCCAATTCGAACGTGAATCTCAGGGTTGAAGAAATTGGCGCGTGATCGTCGCGAGACGACTCGAACGATGCCAAAGCCAGCAGATCGACTAGCTCAAGCGCATCGATGCGATCAGCGAGGGAACCTTGGTGCCGGGATGAGAGGGTCGGTTGAGTCGTGTCATTGGACAACCGATTCGGCAGGTGACCTCAGGTGACGACAGCCTAACAGCCGCCGTTCTGGCTGGCTACATAGTTTTCGTGTAACCCGATATCCGGGTCTAGTGTCCGGGTCGCCCTGAGAAACGGCGACTATCTTGGCCAAGACAATCCATCGGAACGAATACCGGCAACTGGTTGATGTGCTGCGGAAACGCAGAGAATCGAAGGGGCTGTCCCAGGGCGAACTTGCCCGTGAACTCGGTTGGACGCAGCAGAAGGTGTCCTACGTCGAGACGGGCGCTCGTCGGATGGATGTACTGGAGTTCATTTGGATGGCCAAAGCGCTCGGGATCACCCCAGTGGGTGCTTTTCGCCAGGCGGAAAAGCTCGCGCTGGCGATGGCTCGGAAATAGCCGGATTCGGCGTCATCGCACAGCACCCGTGGCAGGCGATAAGTCTGCTTTTTGCCAAAGGCGGAGACTCACGTTGGGCAAACCGGGCTGTCAATTTCGAGATCAATGATCGTCCTTCGCCAATTCGTGACCGGAGCGATTCGGCGTCGTTCGACGACGACGCATTACCTCATACGCCACCGGAATGACAAACAACGACAGCAACGGCGCGGTGATCATGCCGCCAACCATCGGCGCCGCAATGCGCTGCATCACTTCGGAACCGACGCCCGATCCGATCATGATCGGTAGCAGTCCGGCGATGATCACGGCGACAGTCATCGCTTTCGGTCGCACGCGCTGTACCGCGCCTTCCTGAATTGCGGCCAGTAGAGTTTCGGCGGTGTCCGGTTCTCCGGCTGCGAGCCGTCGCTCCCAGGCTTGCTTCAAGTACAGCAGCATGATCACGCCGAACTCCGCAGCGACACCAGCGAGTGCAATGAAGCCGACCGCGCTGGCGATGGAAAGCGCGTGTCCGAGTGCGTAGAGCAGCCAGAACCCGCCGACCAGTGCAAACGGCACGCTGAGCAGAATCAACGCTGCTTCGTCGAAGCGACCAAAGGTCATGAACAGCAGCACGAAGATGATGAGTAGCGTCGCCGGCACGACCACGCGCAATTTTGCTGCGGCGCGCTCGAGGTATTCGAACTGGCCGGACCAATGCACCGACACGCCGACCGGCAGCTCCACCTGTGCGGCGACAGCAGTCTGCAGATCCCGCACGACCGAAGCGAGGTCGCGGCCGCGCAGGTCGACATAAATCCATCCGGTCAGCCGCGCATTTTCACTGCGCAACATCGGCGGGCCATCGCTGATCCCGATTTTTGCCACGCTGCCGAGGGTGATTTGTGCGCCCGTCGGCGTGACCAGCGACAGCTCGCGCAGCTTGCTCAGACTGTCGCGCAGCTCGCGCGGATATCGCACACTGATCGGAAAGCGTCTGCGTCCTTCGATCGTCTCGCCGATCGTGTCGCCGCCGATCGCGGCCGCAACGACCTGTTGCACCGCGACCATGCTCAAGCCTTGTCGAGCAGCAGCCAGACGATCGATATCGACATCGATGTAGCGACCGCCAGTGAGCCGCTCCGCGAGAACCGACGTGACGCCGGGAACGGTCTTTGCGACGCGCTCGATGTCCGCCGCGACACGATCGATCACCGCCAGATCGGTGCCGCCGACCTTGATGCCGATCGGGCTCTTGATGCCCGTCGCAAGCATATCGAGGCGATTGCGAATCGGCGGCACCCAGAGATTCGATAGGCCCGGGACCTGCACCACGCGATCGAGTTCTTCGATCAGCTTCTCCTTGGTCATGCCGGCGCGCCACTGCGCACGCGGCTTGAAGTGAATCGTCGTCTCGACCATCTCCATCGGCGCCGGATCGGTGGCGGTTTCGGCGCGCCCGATCTTGCCGAACACACGCTCGACCTCCGGCACGGAGCGAATCAGCCGGTCGGTCTGCTGCAGCAGTTGCGCTGCTTTGCCGGCGGAGACACCGGGCAAGGCCGAAGGCATGTACAGCAGGTCACCTTCGTCCATCATCGGCATGAACTCAGCTCCGAGGCGCGTCATCGGCCACGCCGTCGCGACCAGAAGCGCGGCGGTGATGCTGAGTGTGGCCTTTGGTCAGTCCAGTGCCGTCGCCAGTAATGGGCGGTAGAGTGCGATCAAGACACGCGACACCGGGTTTTCCGATTCGTCGCGGATGTGGCCGCGGATCCAATAGCCCATCAGCACCGGAATCTATGTCACGGACAACGCCGCCGATGCTGCCATCGCATAGGTCTTGGTGTAGGCCAGTGGTGCGAACAACCGACCTTCCTGCGCTTCGAGCGTGAACACCGGAACGAAGGAGATCGTGATGATCAACAGGCTGAAGAACAGCGCGGGCCCCACTTCCGCGGACGCGTCAGCGACGAGGCGCCAGCGCACGCTCGCGTCCAAGCTCGCTTTCGGGTGCGCATGACGCCACGACTCGATGTGCTTATGCGCGTTCTCGATCATCACAATGGCCGCATCGACCATCGCCCCGATGGCGATCGCAATGCCACCCAGCGACATGATGTTGGCGTTGATGCCTTGGGCATGCATGACGACAAACGCGGCAAGGATGCCGAGCGGCAGCGCGACGACGGCGACCAGTGCCGAGCGGATGTGAAACAGGAACAGCGCGCAGACCAGCGCCACGACGATGAACTCTTCGATCAACTTGTTGCGCAGGTTGTCGATCGCGCCAGTGATCAGTTCGGAGCGGTCGTACGTCTCGACGATTTCCACGCCCTCCGGCAAACCGCGCTTGAGTTCCGCCAGGCGCGTCTTCACCGCATCGATCGTCGCTTGCGCATTCTTGCCGGAGCGCATGACGATGACGCCGCCGACGACTTCGCCCTCACCATCGAGTTCGGAGATGCCGCGACGCATTTCCGGACCCCATTGGATCCGTGCGACGTCGGTCAACAGGATCGGTACGGCTCCGACCGTCTTCACCGGAATCGCCTGGAAGTCCGCCAACGACTGCAGATAGCCGCTGGCACGCACCATGTATTCCGCTTCACCGAGTTCCAGCACCGAACCGCCGACCTCACCATTGGCGTTGCGAATCGCCGTGGTCACGTCCTCATGGCTCAGACCGTGCGCGCGCATGCGATCTGGATCGAGCACGACCTGGTACTGGCGCACCATGCCGCCGATCGTCGCGACCTCCGCGACACCCGGCAGGCTCTTCAATTCATAGCGCAGAAACCAATCCTGTATCGCGCGCAACTCGGACAAGTCATGCCCACCGCTGCGATCGACCAGCGCGTATTCGTAGACCCAACCGACGCCGGTCGCGTCCGGGCCGAGCGCCGGGCGCGCGTTTTCCGGCAGACGAGACTGCACCTGACTTAAATACTCGAGCACGCGCGAGCGGGCCCAGTACAGGTCGGTGCCGTCATCGAACAACACGTATACGAAAGAGTCACCGAAGAACGAGTAGCCGCGCACTGTCTTCGCACCAGGCACGGACAGCATCGTCGTCGTCAGTGGATAGGTCACCTGGTTTTCTATGACCTGAGGTGACTGGCCGGGCCAATTCGTGCGGATGATGACCTGAACATCCGACAAGTCCGGCAGCGCATCGACCGGTGTGCGCTGCAGCGACAGCGCGCCCCAGACGCTCAGTAGTAAGGAGGCCAACAGCACCAGGAAGCGGTTGGCGATCGACCAATGGATCAGTCGGGCGATCATCGCGAAGTCTCTGTGCGCATCTTGATCGATGCGGCGTCGATCTCGAAGTCGCCTTCGTCATTGCGGAAGAAGGCGAAGTCGAACGTGTCGCCGATCTTGATCTTCGTCTCCGACGGCGGCGGGCGAAACGTCATGCGCATGGCACCCATGTCCATCGACGGTACAGGGCCGGTATCGACGTCCCAGTCGCCGTCAGAGATCGCCAGCAAGGTGCCGAAGGTCGCGTGCAGTGGCGGAGCCTTGGCGGTTTTCGGCGCAGGCGTCGACGTCGCGTCGCTGCCGAGGCGCGCCAAAGTGCCGGTGAGACTCGCTTCGGAGTCGATCAGGAATTGCCCCGACAGCACGACGCGCTCGCCGTCGTCGATGCCCGCGAGGATGGCGCTGTGTCCCGCCGCTTCGGCGCCGACGCGCACCTCTTGTGCCCGGTAGATGCCTTCGCCTTCTTCGACGATGACGACCTTACGGGTACCGGTCGCGATCACCGCCTCGCTCGGAATCAACACCGATTCCACAGCATCGCTGGTGACGATTCGAGCTTCGCCGATCATGCCGGCCGCGAGGCGATGCTCGGGATTGGCGAGCACGATGCGCGCCGTTTGCGTGCGCGAGACCGGATCAAGGCTGGGCAGAATCGCTGCAACTGTGCCCGCGAACGACATGCCGGGAAATGCGCTGAGGGTGATTTCGGCGGATGCGCCATTGCGTACCTGCGCGATCTGAGCTTCCGCGATCGCCGCGTGCGCCCACACCTCATCGATGCCGTTCAGTCGCGCCAGCGGTGTACCCGGCATGACGGATTCGCCATCGCGCACAAGCAGTTCCGTCACCACGCCGTCGCGAGAGGCGTGCACCGTAATGCGGGTCTGCGCTTTGCCGCTGCGTTCGATCGCGCGGATCTGAGGTTCGTCCATGCCCAACAGATTCAACCGCTGTCGTGCCGCGTCACGAACATCGGCGAGCGCCGATACAGTGCTTCGACGCAGGGCCAGATACTCCTCCTGGGCGGCGGTCCATTCCGGCGCGATCAACACCAGCATCGGTTCGCCGCGTTTCACGACTGTGAGTGGCGTCCGCGCCAGCAGCCGCTCGACAACGCCCGCGACTCGCGCCTGCAACACACTGGACGCGCTCTCGTCGAAGGCCAGAGTCACTGTGGCGCGCACAGGTTCATCGAGCTGCCCAAGACGCGCGACGCCCGTACGCACGCCGAGGTTCTGTGCGAGACGCGGATCGATTCGTACCGTTCCCTCGGACGTGGCGCCTGCATCGGCATGCTTCGGCACCAACTGCATGTCCATGAACGGCGACTTGCCCGGTTGGTCGAAGTGTTTGTCCGGATACATCGGGTCGTACCAGTACAGCACCTTGGGGGCGGCTGTTGCGGACGCGACGGACTCGCCGTCAATGCGGCTCTTCGGCATCACGCGAACGACCACCACAGTGACGAGGATGCCGGCGACGAACGCGGCGCCGAGGGTGGTCCAACGAGAGAAGTTGTTCATGGTCTAGTTCCCCTCGGGAAACGCGAAGCGCAATGCGGCCCACGACTCGCCGAGCGAATCCATGACATCGATGTAGGCGAGTCGCTGCTCGATCGCGGCATCGAAAGCGGTCAGTACGTCCTGCAAGGCGCCGGAGCCGCCGCGATAGCTCGCGAGTGCGGCCTCGATGCGTTCATCGCCCAGAGGCAGCAGCTGTTGTTCGTAGCGATCAGCGCGATCGACGGAAGCCCGCCAGATCGCCTCCATTTGCACGAGCTCGGCGCGATGTTCGCGCGCAGCGGCCTCGCGCTCAGACTCGATCTGGAGCAACACTGCTTCATTCGCGGCAATCAACGGGTCTTGTCGGCTGGCGGCAAACAACGGCAGCCCCACCCGAAACTGCACTGACAGCATGCTCGACAAATGTGGGCCGCGATCGGCGTACGCCAGTTCGACCGACCAGTCCGAACGCTTTTCGGCCCGCGCCAACGCGATATCTGTGCGCGCCGCGCGTGCGATCGCCTCGTAGGCATGCAGCTCACGATGCGCGGCGATCCGGTCCGGATCGCTCAACCCGCCGACGGGAACCTCGCGCCAGTTCGGAGATTTGCCGATCGGGCGTTCGGCATCGTTTGGCAACCAGCGGGCCAAAGCAATGCGCGCCCGATCGCGAGCCAGTTGTATCGCGGCAATCCGATCCTCAAGCGCCACGCGCGCCTGCTGTGCGGCGATCGCATCTGCAGTGCTGCCCCGGCCCGCGCTGATCGCGGCCGTGGCGGCGCAAACCATCGCGTCGGCTTGCGCGCGCATCGACAAGCCCAGCACGAGGCGCCGCTCGGCATTGGCGACGGTCGTCCAGGCGCGGGCCACCGATTCCCGGGTGCTCAGTTGTGTGGTCAACAGCAATGCGCGTTCCTTGGCCGAATCCGCTTCGGCACGCTCACGCCGCAACGCGCGCTTCTCGCGGCGTGGCAACGCCTGCATGACGCCGATCTTGCGCATCGTCATGAAGTCGCGATTCCACTCGAACGCGTCGCTGCCCGTGACCGGCAAGTTGTCGATGCCGACCAACAATTCGGGGTCTGGCAATTCGCCGGCGGGACCGACCCGCGCGGACGCCGCACTGACCGCAGCGGCACGGGCCGTGACACCGGGGGCGTCGAGTTCTGCGCGGGCGATGGCTTCGCGGAAATCGAGCGGTTGACCTGTCGACGACGCAGTGGCGACGTGGGCCAGCGCAAGGCTCGAAAAGAGGACGAATTTCGACCAGAAACGGCGCGCGAGCGCCGACTGGCAGTACGAAGACGAGACAAACATGTGAACTCCGGGACGAAGACGAAACGACCGCGCAAGCGCGGCGCAACGAACTCAATCGCAGGGGCTCAAATCTGGAACGAGCAGAACTGTATCGACAGTGGCGGTGCACCGGCACGCGGATCGACCACTGACTCTGGCGCCTGACTCGTCGAGCAACCACTGACGTGCGCCGGCTCCAACCACAGGTTCGCTGCCGGCAGGCCGGGCGGAACGGTCAGTGACGAGACGTGATCGGCTGCAGGTACCGTCGGATGGCAGTGCTGTTGGCAGCGCACGGGGTCCGTGTCGTCCACCGCATCAGTCTGCGCCTCGCGATGGCAAGGCGGCTGAGCGAGGTCTTTTTCGATCACGGCGTGCGTGCGGCCGGATTGCTCGATCGGACACACGTATGTCGCCATTGCGACCTGCTGAAACAGCAGGCCGAACAGCGCAAGCAGCGCGATCCAGCGATGTCGACAACGGTGCCGCACGATCCAGTGCTCCCTCAAACGTGGGCTCTAGCCTAGCAAGACCGGCGCGATCGCACGTTCCTGTCAAAACTGGACTGACAAGGCACGGAAAAGTTCCGTCAATGGACCGCGGGGGTTCGTCGACGTCGCGTCGTCTTCGGCTGCGGCGCGTGCAACGCGTCGAGGATGGCGCAGGCGGCGCGTTCCCCGCCGCGACAGGTCGTTATCGTCTGCTTCAGCTCATTGGCCATCCGCTTCAACTCGACCACGCGTTGCTCGATCTCGGTCAGGTGATGGCGCGCGATCTGATCGACTTCGGCGCACGACAAATCAGGTTCGTCGCTCAATCGGAGCAGGCTTCGGATCTCCTCCAGACTAAAACCCAATTCGCGACCGCGGGTGATGAAGCGCAATCGTCGAACGTCATCGTCTGTGTAACTCCGATAGCCGCTGCCGGTGCGTCGAGGTTTCGGCAGCAAGCCGATGCGTTCGTAGTAGCGCACGGTTTCCAAATGACACCCGCTGACCGCGGCGGCTTCTCCGATCTTCATCGCTTGACTCTGTAGTTACTACGGGGTTTAGGATGCCGAACCATGAGCGAAACATCCACTACCACCTGCGGCTGCCACGCCGGCGCCGAGCGCCTGAGCGCTCCTGCAGACCGATCGCTGCGCCGCGTGCTGGTCGTCGTGCTGATCATCAACCTATTGTTGTTCACGGGGGAGTCCTCCGTTGGGGCATGGATCCCCTCCAGCGGCCTACAAGCCGCTGCGCTGGATAGCCTCGGCGACGCATCGGTGTACGCGCTGAGCTTGTTCGTGGTTGGCCGTTCGCTGCGTTGGCGCGCCGGGGCGGCCTTGTTCAAGGGTGCGATCCAAGCGGCATTTGGTGTGCTCGTACTGGTCGAAGTCGTGCGCCGCTGGCTCGGCGATGTAACGCCGGTCGCACCGATCATGGCGGCGGCTGCCGCCGTCGCACTGGTCGCCAATCTGAGTTGCTTTGTGCTGCTTTCACGTCATCGCGATCGCGATATCAATCTGCGCTCGGCATGGCTGTGCTCGCGCAACGACCTCGTCAACAACGCCGGCGTGATCATGGCGGCTGGCCTCGTGGCCTGGACCCAAAGCCCCTTACCCGATGCGCTGATTGGCGCTCTGATCGCTGCGTTGTTCCTGCACACTTCGTTCAGCGTACTGCGCGACGCTTGGCGGTTGTTCAACACGCCCGGATTGCCCGAATGCATTCAAGAAGAGAGTCGACCATGAGTACGCCGCTTCGAACCGCATTTGCGAATGAGTGGGCATCCGCCCGAGCGGCCCGGCTGGCGGGCGACCTGGACGGTGCCTTTCATCATCTTGAACGCGCGCACATCTTGAGCCAGCGCCTGACGTGGCTGCATGTGAAGAGTCACCTTGGCATGTGGCAGATCGGTTGGTTACGCAGCGACTGGCGTGAACTCATCGGCCAGAGTACGCGCATTGTCGCGGCGTTGTTGTTTTCGCGAATCTGGGTGCCGATTGGCAACACGGGCGGCGCCAATGTCAGCCCGCTCCGGCCGATGCCGGTGCCAGAAGACCTGCGCGCCATCCTCGAACCTGAACGGACCGAGTTTGTATAACGCTCCGGGTGACCCTAAGCTGATGACCATGTCGCGCTCTCATTCCTTCCGACTGGCCTCCTTGCGACGCGTTTCCGCGTTCGCGGGCTTCATGCTGGTCGTGTTCCTGATGCGGATCGGCATTGGGATGGCGTGTGAACCGCACGACCTCGCAGAATTGTTTGGTGATCCGTCACCGATGGCGCTGATCGTCGGCGTCGATGACGGCGATGGCCTGGATCCGCTTGCGGATCATGGTGCCGACCATTGTCGTCAGTGCAATTGCCACCACAGCGTCGCGCTGCCCTCGTTTGCGTCCATATCGCCCACGCAGGCCGACGCAGCCGTGGATGTACGCATCGTCATGCCGCACGTCGTGTCGCCGCATGAGCGGCACCTGCGCCCACCAATCGTCTGAACCCTGATTGCCCGGATCCGTCGTGCCTGCGCACGACGGGCTGCATTTCAATGTTCAGAGGATCACCTTCATGCTGTCTTTCCTGTTGCCGCGCGGTCTGTCGACCGTGCGAACGCGACGTTGGCGCGCTGCGCTACTCGCGAGTGTTTGTGCTGTTTGTTCCCCGTTGGCGCTCGCCGCGCCCAACGATTTGGCGGATGCCGTACGCGCCGCCTGGCTTGCTCATCCCGGTGCGACCGCGACCGAGCAAACGCTGATCGCCGCCCGTGCACGTGCCGAAGCGGCCGGACGACCGCTGTACAACCCCGAGTTGGAGTTCGCAGTCGACGACGAAGGCGATGACCGCACGACGACGGCGGGCGTTGGCCTGACGCTCGATCTGTTTGGCAAGCGTCGGGCTCGGGCCGCTGCGGGCGATGCCAGCCTGAGCTTGGCGATCGCCGAGGCCGAACTGCGTCGCGCGACCTTTGCCCAAGCCTGGCTGAAGGCGTGGGCTGATCGGCGCGCCGCACAACATCGCGTGCAACTCGGCGCGCAACGCGTGAACCTGGTGCAACGCTTTGCGGATCTCGCCGGGAAGCAACAGCAGGTGGGCGACATCTCGTCGCTCGAACGCGATCTCGCGCTCCTCGCGCGCGATGAAACCCTCGCCGAGCAAGCGACATTGCTCGCAGACGCTGCGACCGCTGACGAAGCCTTTCGGGTCGTCGGCGGCGCTCCGGAACGCGACGACGCGTCGAACAGCGGCGACGTCCCGCCCGCACTGGCGCCCGACAACGACCGACTCGGCAACGTGCCGGAGCAACAGATCGCGCTTGCACAATCTCTGCAGGCAGAACGTCGCATCACGGTGGCAGAGCGCGATCGGCGACCCGATCCGACCGTGAGTCTGCGCGGTGGCCAAGTCGACCTGGGTCCGATGAGTGACAACGTCATTGGTTTGACGGTCAGCGTGCCGCTGTTCGTACGCAATGGTTACCGCGCCGAAGCGACTGCCGCGCGCGCGGAACACAGCGCGACCTCGGCCGAGCAACAGCTCGTAACGCTGCAGGTTGAAGCTCGTGCCGAACGCGCACGCAAGACCTACACCGCGGTACGCGAGGCGTGGGCACTGTGGTCGAAGAGTCCCGGGACCGACGTCGACACTCGAGCGTCGCTGCTCGAACGCCTGTGGCGTGCTGGCGAGATCAGCACGGCCGACTTCCTGATCCAACTCCAGCAGACACTGGACACATCACTCGCGGGCGCCGACCTGCAAGGCCGCGTCTGGCGCGCCTATGTCGACGCGCTCTACGCCACCGGGCATTTGAATGCCTGGATCGGCTTCGAACCATCCGTTTCCGAGGTGAACCCATGAACCGTTTCTCCACTGCGACCGCCGTATGGCTGATCGCCGCGATGTTTGTCTTGTCCGCGTGCGGCAAGGACGCGAAACCGCCCGCTGGCACTGCCGCCAAGCCCGCCAGCGCGCAAGCCAAAGGCGCGGAACATGCTGACGACGCCGAGGACGCACACGGCGACGAACACGCCGACGAAGGCGCGGATGAACACGGCGACGAGCATGGCGAGGAAGGCGAAGAAGGCATGGCCCCGATCCGCATGGACGCCGCGGCGATGAAGGCGGCCGGCATTCGCGTCGCGACACTGGCCAAAGCGTCTTTGCGCGAAGAATTGCGCACGCCAGGCGAGGTCGTCGACAACGCCTATGGCACGACGCTGATCACGCCACGCGTCGAGGCCTTGGTCGTTCGACGGCACGCCAAGCTGGGTGACGAAGTGAAGGCCGGTGCGCCACTGGTGACCTTGTCGTCAGTCGAAGTTGCGACCGCGCAAGGCACGCTGTCGATTGCAGAGCAGGACTGGAAGCGCGTCCAGGCGCTCGGTCGTGAAGCCGTGTCCGGCCGCCGCTACAGCGAAGCGCAAGTTGCCGTCGAGCAAGCCAGGGCGACGGCTCGCGCGTACGGTTTAGCCGCGGGTTCGGGTCGGTCCAATGGCGAGTTCACGCTGCATGCGTCACACGCCGGTCGACTGACCGAGGACGACTTCGTCGTCGGAGAACGCATCGAACCCGGCCGCACCCTGTTCCGGCTCGTCGACGAATCCACGGTCTGGGTCGACGCGAAATTGCCGGCCGATGTCGCGCGTCGTGTCGCCGTCGGCAGTGCCGCGCGACTGGTACTCGGCGATGTGACGTTGCCCGGCAAGGTCGTGCAACGCGCGCATCGCACGTCCGAGAACACGCGCAACGCGCTGGTGCGCATCGAAGTCGTGAACACCGGTGACCAACTGCATGGTGGCGACTACGTCGAGGCTTATCTCGATGCCGGCAGCGACTCCGAACCGCAATTGGCGGTGCCGACCGAAGCCCTGTTGCAATTGGAAGGCGAATCGATCGTGTTTCGTCAGGATGCCGACGGCACCCTGACACCGGTCGCGGTGCGCATCGGTGCCGTGGTCGGCGCTCAGACGGTGATCAGTGATGGCGTCAGTGCCGGCGACGTCATCGTCGTCGAGGGTGCCTACGCACTCAAGGCGCAGATGCTGAAGTCGCAGTTGGGAGAAGGTCATGCGCATTGACACCCGCCTGCCGCGCGCCGGAGGGTCGCCATGCTGAATCGTCTGGTTGAACTCTCGCTGCGCTACAAGTTTCTGGTCCTGATCGTATTCGGAGTCATCGCGTTTCTCGGCGCGCAAGCCGTGCGCAACGTTCCGATCGATGCGTTCCCCGACGTCACGCCGGCCCAGGTCAACATCTACACCGAGTCACCCGGGCTCGCGGCCGAAGACGTCGAGCAACTCCTGACATTCCCGGTCGAGTCGGCGATGGCGGGTCTGCCGAAAGTGCAGGAGATCCGTTCGGTCAGCCTGTTCGGGTTGTCCTACGTCTCGGTGTATTTCGAAGACGACATGGATACCTACTTCGCGCGTCAGCTCGTCAACGAGCGGTTGCAGGAAGTTGGTGATCGATTGCCGGAAGGTTATGGCAAGCCGAGCATGGGTCCGAACAGCTCGGGTCTTGGTCAGGTGTTCTGGTACACGGTCGAGCGTGCACCCGGTGTTTCGAAAGACGAAATCACCGACATGGATCTGCGCACCTGGCAGGACTGAACGTTGCGGCTGATCCTGCGCACTGCACCCGGTGTCGACGACGTCACCTCCTGGGGCGGTGGTGAGCGCGAGTATCAGGTGCGCATCGATCCACAGCGGTTGTATGCGCGCGGCCTCAGCTTCGCCGACGTGATCAACGCGTTGCCAGCGAACAACGGCCAGGTCGGTGGCAATGTGATGGACGTCGGCCGCGAGCAGTATCTGGTGCGCGGCCTCGGCTTGCTGACCTCGGCCGAAGACATCGGTGGCATCGTGCTCAAGGCCGAGGACGGCGTGCCCGTCTACATCCGCGACATCGGTCGGGTGATCGAGTCGCCGGCGCCTCGCTTTGGCGCGGTGACGCGTGATGGAGAGGAAGTCGTGCTCGGCATGGCGCTGTCCCGCATCGGCGAGAACGCGAAGAATGTCGTCGAGGCAGTGAAAACGAAGTTGGCCGCGGTCAGCGGTGCGTTGCCTGAGGGCATGATCGTCAAGCCGGTCTATGAGCGCACCGACCTCGTCAACAAGGCCGTCGGCACCGCCACCAAAGCCCTGATCGAAGGTTCGATCCTGGTCGCGGTGGTCCTGTTCCTGTTTTTGGGCGAACTGCGCTCGGCGCTGGTCGTGATCGTCACGCTGCCACTCGCGATGCTGATCGCGTTCATCGGCATGGGCCAGTTCGGATTGTCGGCCAACCTGATGTCGCTCGCCGGCCTCGCGATCGGCATCGGCATGATGGTCGATGGTTCAGTCGTGATGGTCGAGAACGCGTTCCGAATCATGGCCGAGCGCAAGGCGCACGGGGAGACCGTGGATCGAACCTCGGCCGTGCTTGCTGCGGCGAGGGAAGTCGCCAATCCGGTCTCATTCGCCATCCTGATCATCATCGTCGTGTTCCTGCCGCTGTTCAGCCTCGAAGGGCTGGAAGGCAAATTGTTCAAGCCGATGGCGTTCAACATCGCGTTCGCAATGGGCGGATCATTGCTGCTCAGTCTGACGCTGATCCCGGTGCTGGCGTCGATGATCCTCAAGCCGAAGGAGGAGAAAGACACGTGGCTGGTCGCGCAGCTCAAACGCGGCTACCAGCCGATGCTCGCCAAAGCACTCGCGCGCAAGGGCGTCGTTGTGGTCACTGCCGTCATCGCCTTGATCGGCAGCCTCGCGCTGTTCCCGTTCCTGGGCAAGGAGTTCATGCCGCAGTTGCAGGAAGGCTCGATCATGTGGCGCGTCACTGGCATTCCGTCGACGTCGCTCGACGAATCGATCCAGACCAGCAAGACCATTGCCGATGCCTTCAAGAAGTTTCCCGAGGTCGAGACCACGCTCGCGATGATCGGCCGCGCCGAGAAAGGCGAGACCGCCGACGTGAACTACATGGAGATCTACACCGCGCTGACACCCGAGAAGCAATGGAAGTCTGGGCGCACGATCAAGCAACTCGAAGTCGACATGCAGGAGACGCTGGAGAAAGTGGTGCCGAACGTGGTGCCGGGCTACACCCAGCCAATCCAGATGCGCGTCGAGGAGTTGATCTCTGGCGTGCGCGCAACGCTGGCGTTGAAACTCTACGGCGAGGATCTGAACGAGCTCGACCGGATCAGCGCGGAGATCAAGCCGATCCTGGCAGGCATCGCCGGCGTGGCGGACCTGTCACTCGAAGCCAATGTCGGCAAGCCGCAGATCCGCATCGAGGTCGATCGTGAGGAACTGGCGCGCCACGGCATGAACGCTGAGGACGTGCTGACGATCGTGCGCAACGGACTTGGTGGGGAACCGGTCAGTGTGTTGCTCGATGGCGTCAAACGTTTCGACATCGCCGTGCGGCTCGACGACGACGTGCGCACCTCGGTTGAATCGCTGCGCCGCATCCCGCTGAAGGCGGCGTCCGGTGCACTGGTGCCGTTGTCGGAAGTGGCCAATGTGACCGTGGCGGAGGGCTATTCGTTCGTACGCCGCGAACAGCTGCAACGCTATGCCGTGATCCAGATGGACGTTCGTGGCCGCGATGTCGACGGCTTCGTCAAGGAAGCCGGTGCCGCGATCGCGGCTCAGGTGAAGTTGCCGCCCGGATACTGGGTCGAATGGGGTGGCGCATTTGCCAACCAGCAACGCGCGTTGGCCAAGTTGAGCCTGATCGTGCCGATCACGATCTTCTTCATCTTTGTCCTGCTGTACACCGCGTTCAACTCGATCAAGTTCGCCGCACTGATCCTGGCCAATGTGCCATTCGCGACGATCGGCGGGCTGCTCGCGCTGTTTCTGACTGGGCAGTACTTGTCGGTGCCCTCAGCGATCGGCTTCATCGCCGTGTTCGGTGTGGCGATGTTGAACGGCATCGTGCTGGTGACGTTCCTCAACGAACAGCGCGAACGCGGTCTGTCGGTGCGTGAAGCGGTCGTGCAAGGCACCGCGCTGCGCCTGCGACCGGTGCTGATGACCGCAAGCGTCGCGATCCTCGGTCTGGTGCCGATGCTGGTCTCAAGCGGGGTTGGCGCCGAGACACAGCGCCCTCTTGCGACGGTCGTCGTCGGTGGCCTGATCAGTTCGACTTTCCTGACGCTGATCCTGTTGCCTGTGCTCTATGAGTGGCTGGAAACCCGCGCTGAACGACGTACCCAGGAGAAATCGCCATGAAACGCATCACTGCGCTACTGCATGCCCATCGCATGAGCGACATCGTCCACGCCCTCGAAGCCGCCGGCGAACGTCGGATCAGCGTCGTCCATGCCGCCGGTCTGTTGCGCGCGTCAAGCGCGCGCGAGCAGCAGTACTCGGTCGAACTGGGCGAACGGGTCACGCAGGAGATCCAGCTCGATGTGTTTTGCGAAGACGACCAACTCGACGCCGTGGTGACGCTGATCCGGCGCCATGGTCGGACGGGCCGCGAGAATTCGGGTTGGATCTTCGTCGCTGCGGTCGAACAGGGAATTGCCATCGAGGATGCTGCCGTTTCGAGTTGAGGACGACGGGGCGGCGGCTCTGCTGGGGTGCGCCGCTTCCGTGCTTTTCCGAACCGACCGTCGGCACGGTCGCTCGCGCGATGGCTCTCAGGAAATTCGATGCTCAGAATCCGCAAGATCGATCCACGTCG
The DNA here is from genome assembly GCA_016703225.1 of Lysobacterales bacterium. NCBI lineage: Bacteria > Pseudomonadati > Pseudomonadota > Gammaproteobacteria > Lysobacterales > Lysobacterales bacterium. Next base: position 33,296 of record JADJCM010000008.1, on the reverse strand, counting down.
TCATGGCTAAACGCAAGCGCGCACGCGATCCGCGGATCTCGCTTTTGCGCGATGCGGGCAAGAGCGGTCCGCCGCTTTCCCGGCAACAGCGACTCGTTGGACTGCTGTGGGCGCGGCCGAACGTCAGTGTCGAGCTGCTCGCGCTCCTGGCAAGCCTCTTCTTTGCCCTCGTGAGCAACCGCGCGTTCTGGCATGCGGCGCGGGACGCCGGTGCGTTCGAGGGATTCAACGGAGCAGCCGTTGCCGTCGCCGTGTTCATCCTGCTGATCTGCGTGCACGTCGTCTTGCTCTACGTGGTGCTGCTTCGGGTGACCGCGAAGGTCGTGTTGACGTTGTTGCTGGTGGCCGGGGCGGTGATCAGCCACGCCGCTTCGGCGAACGGGGCCTACCTTGATCCGGAGAGCATGCGCATCGCGTTGCAATCCAATCTGGTCACACCGTCTGCGCTCGGCTCATGGTCATTCGCTTGGACGTTGGCGACGCAGGCCGGCTTGCCGGCGTTGCTGCTCTGGCGGGTACAGGTCGAACGCTTTTCGTTCCCCATAGCTTTCGCACGACGCGTCATGGCGGTGGTCATGGCTTGCGCCTTCGCGACATTGGCGATGGCCCTCCTGCAACACGAGATGCGGCGCCTGATGCGAGACCACAGGGCGCTGCACTACTTGGTCACGCCCGCCAACCTGATCACGGTCGCCTCTCTGCGTGTGGATCGAAGCGGCCACACGGCTACACCCACCGATCGGACGGTCGTCCCTAAACCGCCGTCTCGAGTTCTGCCTCCGCAGGACGCGCCTCCTCACCCTGACTGAGAACGGACATGACCCAAAAGACACAAGACCCGCACGCCGCCACCTCAGAGGATCACGCGCACGGCCATGACCATGGGGTCGGCGGCGCGCTCGGGGGGCGCGCCGAAATCATCCTGTCGCTGCTCTGTGGCGGATTGCTCTTGGCGGGCTGGCTGCTCGACCGCTCTCTCGATGAAGGCGCACGTTGGCCCTGGGCGTTGTTCGTTGGCGCTTATCTCGCCGGCGGTTACTACACCACGCGGGAAGCGATCGAAAATCTTCGCGCGCGCCAACTGAAGATCGACAGCCTGATGTTGGTCGCCGCGATCGGTGCGGCTTGTCTCGGCGAATGGGCCGAAGGCGCGTTGCTGCTGTTTCTGTTCAGCCTCGGCCACGCCCTCGAAAACTATGCGATGGGACGCGCCAAACGAGCGATCGAAGCGCTGTCCGAACTGCGTCCGGAAACGGCACTGGTCCGGCGCGGCGACGAGTTGGTCGAGGTCGGCGCCAATACCTTGCAGGTAGGCGATGTGGTCGTGGTCAAGCCGGATGAGCGCTTGGCCGTCGATGGTTTTGTAATCCTTGGCGAGAGCAGCATCGACCAATCGGCGATCACCGGCGAGAGCGTTCCAGTGGACAAACGCGCGGTTCCGGATCGCGCAGCGGCACGACAACGGCCGGATGCGGTGACGGCGGAGCATCGTGTGTTCGCTGGCACGATCAACCGTGGCCGCGTGCTCGAGATTGAGGTCAGTCGTCGCGCCGATCAGAGCACGCTCGCTCGCGTGGTCGAACTGGTGCGATCGGCGGAGGCGCAAAAGTCACCGACCCAGCTGTTCACGGATCGGTTCCAACGAGTGTTCGTTCCTTCAGTACTCGGGCTCGTCGGTTTGCTGCTTTTCGCTGGTTTCGTCGTCGACGAGCCGTTCAGCGCGACCTTCTATCGCGCCATGGCGGTGCTCGTCGCGGCGAGCCCGTGCGCGCTCGCGATCTCGACGCCGAGCGCAGTGTTGAGCGGTGTTGCCCGCGCTGCGCGGGGCGGTGTGCTGATCAAAGGTGGCGCGCCGCTGGAGTTGTTGGGTCGTTTGCATGCACTCGCGTTCGACAAGACCGGCACGCTGACGGAAGGTCAGCCGCGCGTGACCGATGTGCTGGCCGCGGATGGGGCGAGCGAAGACGAATTGCTCCGCATCGCGATCGCGGTCGAGCGCCTGAGTGATCACCCACTGGCCGCGGCCGTCGTGCGCGATGGGTCGGCGCGACTGACATCCGTCGCCGTGCCCGTTGCCACGAATCTGGAAAGTCTCACCGGCAAGGGACTACGCGCCCAGGTCGAAGGAGCATTCGTCCATCTCGGCAAGAAGAGTCTGTTTACCGAGATTGGTGGGCCTCCGATTCCGGAGGCGCTGGGGCAAGGCATCAGTGTGCTCGAAAACGACGGCCGCACGGTCTTTGTGGTGCGACACGGCGTCCGCTATCTCGGTGCGGTCGGATTGATGGACACACCGCGGGCTGCCGCGCGAGCGGTCATCGCGCGGCTGCGCGAACTGGGTATGACGGAACTCGTGATGCTTTCCGGCGACAACCAGCGTGTCGCAGACTCGGTCGCGAAGAGCGTCGGCATCGACCGTGCCTACGGCGACCTGATGCCCGAAGACAAGGTCAAGGCGATTCAGAAACTGCGTGCGGCCGGTGAGGTCGCGATGGTGGGTGACGGCGTCAACGATGCCCCGGCGCTGGCCAGCGCATCGGTCGGCATTGCGATGGGAGCCGCCGGCTCGGATGTGGCCCTTGAAACCGCCGATGTCGCGTTGATGGCCGACAACCTCGACCATTTGCCCTTCGTCGTCGGATTGAGCCGACAGACGCGACGCATCATCCGCCAGAACTTGTGGGCCAGTCTTGGCATGGTCGCGTTGCTCGTCCCCGCGACCATCTTCGGCATGCGCATGGGCGTCGCGGTGCTGTTCCACGAGGATCAACCTTGCTGGTCGTTGGCAATGCGCTACGGCTGCTGGCCTATCGCGCCCGCTAAAGGGGCTCAGTGATCGTGACGGTGATGCGCGTCCGGAAAATGTGCGTGGCTGTGCGTCAGTGGCTCGTGCCGATGCCCGTGGCGATGCGGCTCTCCGGGCTTCACTGAGTCATCGTGTTCATGTTGGTGATGCGCGTCGTGGACGTGTTCGTGATCGTGTTCCAGCACTTCGTGCGTGTGCACGTGGCCGTGCTGTTCGGTCAGATGCAGCCAGACGCCCACGGCCATGAGGGCGCCAGCGACCAGCAGTCGCTCGTTGACTGACTCGCCAAGCAACGGAATCGCGAGCAACGCGCCGAAGAACGGCGCGACCGAGAAGTAGGCGCCGGTGCGCGCCGTGCCGAGATGACGCAGACCGACGACAAACAACGCCAGACTCACGCCATAGGCCAGGCAACCGACGACGAGTGCGCCGGTGAAAGACGCCCACGGCGGCCAAGTTGCACCCAACACAACCGCGATCACCAGATTGACACTGCCTGCGACGGTTCCCTTGATCGCGGCAATCCAGGTGGCATCGGTCAGCGACACTTTGCGCGTCAGATTGTTGTCGATGCCCCAGGCCAGGCAGGCACCGAGTACCGCGAGCGCCGGCCAGGCGCTTGAGAAGCGGGCCTCTCCCGGCCAACTGAGCACGACCGCGCCAGCGACGATCGCGATCATGCCGAGGAAAATGCGTCGATCGAAATTCTCACGGAAAACAAACCACGCGAGCAACGCGGTGAACACGCCTTCGGCATTCAGCAGCAGCGATGCGCCCGACGCCGGCATGCCCGTCAAGCCGAACATCAGCAACACCGGTCCGATCACACCCCCGCTGAGAATCGCCCCGGCCAGCCACGGCCATTCCGCTCGCGCCAGTTTCACGGCGGGCAGTCGCCGGATGCTCCTATAGACCGAGAGGCCGAGCCCTGAGCCCAGGTAGAACAATGCGGCCAATAACCACGGGTTGACGCTCTGCAACAGGCCTTTGGCCAGCGGCGTCCCGGCGCCGAAGAGCAGCGCAGCGCCGAGCGCTGCGAAAACGCCGGGCCGGCGAAGTCGTTGCGACCAACTCATTGCCAAGCTCCCATGCGTCGCCTTGTCCCTATCCATTTCAACCCATGTCCGTGGTCGAACCTGTGTCTCTAGCCTACGCACTATCATTTCCGTCCGTAGCGCGAACAAACGTCTCCTGTGCCGCCTTCCGCATTCACCCCGCAGTTCATTCAGCGGAATACGCTTTGGGCGGTGTTCTTGACTTTCTTGCGCCTCGGCATGACGTCGTTCGGTGGCCCCATCGCGCACCTGGCGTACTTCCGCGACGAGATCGTGACCCAACGTCGCTGGCTGAGCGAACGCAGCCACTCGGACCTGGTCGCGCTCTGCCAGTTTCTGCCCGGGCCCGCGAGTCACCCGGTGGGCATTGCGCTGGTCAGTCAGAGCGATGCGATTGCGTCAGGAGCACTCCACGGCCTTTTGATGCTCATCCGAAACCGGATGTCCTTTTTAACGCGTCGGCAACACCGTTCCGACGTGCCTTCGACAGCCGCGATCCGACACTGCCCGTTCGAACCTGGCGCGCGAGTGCGCCAACCAATTCGCATCGTCCTCCCGAGACAGTCATGCACACCGACGCCACCAACAACACCTTTCAATTTCCCTGCACGCGGATGCGCCGTCGCCGGACGGTCGCAGCGCAGCCGTGGAGAATGCCGCTGACTGACGCGCGCCGCTCGCCGGCCAGAATGGTCGCGCATGACTTGCGCGTGTCCGGGCAACGCGCATGCAGCGACTTTCCGGCGCCACGGCATATCGTCGACACGCTGCGGGCGCACGCTGGTGGCTGCCATGGCAGATGAGTACGGGCATCTCCCGCGCGGACCGCGCAGACTGCTGGCGGCCGCGCGCTGGTCGTTGCAGGGGTTGCAGTCTGCTTGGCTGCACGAATCATCGTTCCGTCTCGAAGTCGTCCTGTTTGTCGGGACCGCTCCACTGGCTTGGCTGCTGGGTGGCAGTCCGTTGGAGCGGGCTCTGTTGTTAGGCAGCGGCCTGCTGGTGCTCGCGATGGAATTGATGAATTCGTCGATCGAAGCGGTGATCGAGCGCTACGGCGCGGAGCAGCATCCGCTGGCCGGCCGCGCCAAGGACATGGGCTCGGCGGCGGTGTTCTTGCTGGTCGTCAATGCGTGCCTGCTGTGGACGGTCCTGGTCATCGTCCCTGCGACTACGGGCAGTTAAAAGACGCTGAGATTGGGAGCCCGGATTCCGACCGCAATCCGACATCTCAATGGTTAGCGTGCAACCTCGGCCACAACGGTTTGTCGGCGCATGCCAATCCCCTTCTCCTGGACGACATGGTGCCGGGAACATTGGCGTCGACTTCTGGTGCTGGCATTTGCGTCACTGTTGCCACTGCTCTGGTTCGGCGCGATTGCGGAAGACCTGATTGAGTACCAACGATTTGCGTATGACGCCCCGATTATGAATGGCGTCCACCGCGTTGCTTCAGCCCGCCTCGACGGGCTCATGCGATTGATCTCGAAGTTGGGTCAGAACTGGGGTGTCGTGCCGCTAGACATCGCCGTGCTGGTCATACTGCTCGCACGTCGGCGTTGGAGCCTCGCTGGCTTTTGGGCAGCCGCAGTGGGAGGCGCGGCCGTACTGACGGTCGCGGCGAAACTGCTTTTCCATCGTGCACGCCCAGACCTGTGGGTATCGGTCGCTTCCGAGAAAACGTTTAGCTTTCCGAGCGGCCACGCCATGGGATCAATGGCCGCGGTGGCCGCACTCGTCGTGTTGCTGTGGCCGACGCGGTGGCGCTACTTTGCGTTGATCATTGGGGCGGCATTCGTAGTGGCTGTGGGATTGTCCCGTGTCTATCTCGGCGTGCACTATCCCTCAGACGTGCTTGCCGGTTGGACCGGCGCGCTCGGCTGGGTCGTTGGCGTTGCGGCACTGATGTGGAATGGGCTGTCTGGTGCCGTGATGGAGAAGAGCGCGCGTCAGCAGCGTGCTGGAAGTTAGGAGCCGCGTTCTTGTCGCTCACGGGCTGTCCAGTGCGACTGCTGCGACCGAATGGAGTAACCGCGCTAGCTAGTGGCTGGCGCGATCACTGCGCCAACCGCGGTGCTGGATGTCCAGGTACAAGCTGTAGGCAGCAGTGAACGCCGGGAAAAGGTTTTGGATGATGCCGACCGCATCCTGCTTTTGCGAGAACACGAAGTAGCTCAGTGTCATCACGCTACCGACCAGGCTCATGTACCAGAACGTCCGTGGGATCACCGGCTTCTTGTGCTTGCGCGAGGCAAGTAGCTGCACCAGCCAGCGCCCACCGAACATCAGCGCGCCGGTCAATCCGATGACCTTCCACGGCGACATGTGCAGCCCGGTCCAGGCGAGCCAGCCGATCGCGCTATTCATGAAATCAGCAGGTGGCATCAAATGTTCTCCAGGCCGTGCGCTTGCTGCGCTTGATCGGCATTGCGTGCGGCCTAGCGCGCCACGTCGCTCGATATGTCGGGGCGTTCTCCATCGCTCGCGATGGCGCGGCAGCGACCAAACACATCGAGCGAAGGCTCGTACGTCCTTGTCCCCACGTCGAGCAATCCGAGCACGCTGTGAAACAGATGATCGTGCGTCAACGGCGCAGTACTTTGCCGTCGCAGGCAGTTGAGGTCGAGCGCTGCGCTCTTGAGGAATCCGTTACTCAGCCACGTGATCATAGGCACCGCAGTCTGCACGTCTGGGGCGATCGTGTAAGGGATTCCGTGCAAAAAGATGCCCTGTTCGCCGAGCGACTCTCCATGATCCGAAACGTAGATCAACGCGCTCTCGCGAGCTGTCTGACGATTCAACAATTGAATCGTCTCAGCGACAAAGTGGTCCCCGTACAGCACCGCGTTGTCGTAACTGTTGACGATCTGTGTATTGGTACACGCACCCAGGTCTGGGGTGTCGCAAGTGGGCGTGAACTTCCTGAAGGCTTTCGGATAGCGAAGGAAATAGCTCGGACCGTGATTGCCCAGTGGATTCAGCACAACAGCCAGATCGCCCGCTGCCGCATCGATGTCTTTCTGCAAGTCCCGCAACAAAATCTCGTCGAAGCACAGGCCGTCCTGGACACAGCGTCGGATCTTCGGCCGCGTTCCATTGCTGGAACGGCAGCCCGGAACAAACGCCTTTGCAACCGGTTTGATTGTCGCGCCACAGCGTCCGGATACCCGCGTGGTTCAGCACGTGCAGCAACGACTCTTCGCCGTGGATTCGTGCTTCGTCATAGTCGCGACGGCCCACCGCGGAGAACATGCACGGCAAGGACACTTCCGTCGCCGTCCCGCAGGACTGGACATTGCGAAAGTTGACGACATTCAGTGCCCGCAACCGGGGTGTGGTCTCACGTTTGTAACCGTTCAGGCCCCAGTTCTGGGCTCGCACCGTCTCACCAACAATGATCACCAGCAATCGTGGTTTGGCCGAAGCAGGACGCGCCCGCACGTGGGCATCGACGCCGATTGGAGTCACCACTTGCTGGGATTTGCGGGCATCGGTTAAAAACACGCGTCCTGCGCCATACAGAACATTGCCCGGCGTAACCAGGTAGCGCACTTCCTTCTGGTTGCGCATCAGCGCGGACAGGTCGCGATAGCCAAGTGCCAGCCCGCCCACGGCTATCGCGATGGCTGTGATCACACTGAGGACTCTGACCGTGGCAGCGCGTAGCCAAGGACGATGCAGGATGCGCACGCGCCACAACACCAGCAGCGGGCCGAGCGACCACAACAGCACGTTCGACGCAAAACCGAAGGTCACCAACTCGCGCGCTTCCTTGTATTCGGTGTGCAGCACGTTGCGCAGCATGTCGGGATCCATGAACACGGTGTACTGGTCCATGTAATACGCGGCCATCGCACTGGTAACGACAACGGCACCCAGCAAAGGCTTGACTGTCCAACGGTTGGCAAAGCAAACGAACGCGGTGAAATGCAACGCACAGAGTGCGATAGACGTTCCCAGCAAGAGGCGCCAGGTACTGATCTCACCCATTGACCGCCCTGAAAGAGCGGCCTCCCAGAACGCATCGTTGAAGATCACCGCCAGGTACAGGCAGATCAGCAAGGTCAGCCATTCAACGCTGACCTCAGGTTGCCAGCGATGAAACCGCTTCGGCACGGCCGCGCGGCCGATCAATGGCCCGTACTCGTTCGTGGTCGCAAGACGATGTGCAGCGCCATTGCGGTCAACCAGCACACGAGCAACGTCACGATGTCGTGCGATGCGAAATGTGCCCCGCGCAATTGCTGCGCGATACCGAAGGTGAGGCCGAGCCCCAGACCGATGATCAGTCCGATCGGTCGCCATCGCGGGGCTACGCTGCCGAAGAAAAAGTACAATGCCAACCAGCAATAACCGGCGCTGGCGTGTCCGGACGGAAAACAGCCGGAGTCGCGCAAACCGAATGGCCTCGCATCGAACAGCCCGAAGTATGGGCGAGTTCCGCCGTAACCCTGCATGTCCCAAGGACAATCAATCGCCGTGAGCGATTTCAGGGTCGAAACGAGAAATGTGGCGATCAGGGGCGCGAGTAACAAATAAAGCAGCGGTCGTCGCCATGCGATGAGATCCGCACGACTCCGCACGTACAACCAACTCGCGAAGGTCGCGAACCACAGCGTCAGGCTCAGGTACTTTCCGCCGCGATGGATCAGTGTGCGAGTGATGAAGTGGTCCTTCAACCACCATTGACCGCCTTGCCACGCGTACAAATGATCGGCGATAAGCCGGTTGCCCCCATCCATTTCGAGCCAGAGCAGCGCGGCGCTGGCGATCAGGATCTGCAAAATTACGTACGGAGCGCGGACTCGAGATCGGTCTGCGGCGGGTGCCGGGAGAATGAGCGCGTCGATAGACGCGAGACGTTTGGCATCGGTAACGCTCATGGTTGCGCTCGAAGGGTGATCGATCGGTGCACGCTGCGGCGTCCATGACGAAGTGGGTTGGCGCAAACACCGTACTGACCGGCACGTCGGCGCAATGTCGGATTGCCGTTACGCGGCCGTGAGTCAAAATTCTTTGCGGGTCTCGATCTGGAATTGCATCGCCTTCAGGTCGCTCGGCCCATCGAGTGGAAACGCCAAATCGACGTGAACAACATTGCCGAGCCCGGAGCGCGTGTTGCCCAGACGCAGGCCGATGCCGATGTCTTTCAGCAGTCCATAGTTCGGCGTGCCCAATGGGTCATCGCCGAAGGTGCGCCCCGCATCAAAAAATACGGCGCCTCCCACTCGAAAGAGTCGGAACGGATACCAATCCGAAAAGAAGCGTTGCTCGATCGTGAAGCGTGCGCTCTTGTCTCCGCCCTGATAGCGCAACGGATAGCCGCGTAGTCCGTTGTCGCCCCCGAGGAGCAACTGCTGATCGAGATCGAGCGCGTGACTGTAGGTGGCGTCGAGATTCGCGAATAGAAGCCAACGCTCGCTTTGCTGGAAGTAGTAGCGGGCGTTGGATTCGGAACAAGAGTCCCTGCGCACGACCGTCCTGCCAACGACCTTCGAGCGCTGAGCCGAGTGTCACCGTGGATCGTGGCGAAAGCGCGATGCCGCGATCGAACGTCGCGTGATAGATGAGCGCGTTGCGGTCCGAACCAAATCCAGTCGTGCTGTAGCCAAGTCGCGCTTCAAGACGCGTGCCCAGCAGGAAATCTTCAGTGCGGCCGATCTGATCGTGATTCTCGAGGGTCGCGAATTCGTCCTGGACCAGTTCAAATCCGACCCACGGGTAGGATAGATCGCGGTTCTCCGGCAACACGTCGCCATCGACACTCCCCGGCAGGGCTTCGAACTCACGACGATCCCGTGTGTAGCCGACGAGCCAGCGACGCGCCCAGCCGTCACGCAGGCCGCTCGACCAACCCGCGTAGGCATCAAATGAATTCGCCTGCTCGCGAAACTGCGAATCGACCTGGCCCAGCGCATACAACGAATTCACTCGGTCGACCGACTCAACACTCGCACCCATGGCATGCCGGGTATCGAGGGCGTAGAACGGGCGCTCGAGGCCAAGATGCATTTCGTCGCCGTCGCTGTTGTTTCCGTAGCTTGCCAACAGTTCGAGACGCTGGCCGAGCAGGTGCCGATCGGCGAAATCGATGCGGCGGACATCGCGATCGATGCCGGACTTGTGGTGGATGCCTACCGACACACCGCGGCCCAGCAGATTCAGTTCCTCCAACTCCACGCCGTAGGTGCTTTTCCCGCCGCGTCGACTGAACGAGACGCCGGGGTTCAGAGACCAGACATCGCGCGTCGTCACACGCACATCGACACGACCGTTGACATAGCGAACGGGAACGACTTCCGCGTTGTAGAAGAATCGCTGCGAGCGCAGGATCCGTGCGGACTCGTCGAGCAGTCGTCGCGAGTACTCGTCGTCTGACTTGAACAGCAGCTGGCGCTTGATCAGCTCCGGCTTGGTCTCGATGTGCAGCCGGTTCGACAATCGGTACAACCCGCGATTTTCTTTCGGATCGCGGGCATCGAACACGTCCTGGTTGTCGATTTCGATCTCGCCGATTCGTGCACCCGCTTGCTCCAATTCTGAGTCGCTCGGCAACGGCGTGGTCGGCAGACCCAGCGCGGGCAAGGAAGCCGTATCAGCCAGCACACTCGTCGGTACCGCCAGCCACGCGACAATCGACCATCGGCGCGCAATGCAAAACACTGAATCAAATTTCATGGCGGTCCTCCCCAGACTGCATGCCTATCGCGTGACGACGTCGTTCCGATGTCGCGGAAGCGGGAGCGCCCCCGCGATGTCTCTTGGATCAGTGTCAAGCGAAGGGCGTCGTAGCCCTGTCGGAACCAGGTTAGTAAGCTGTTATCGCGGCCAAACACTTTCGTCGCATGTGACCTTTGGGTTGCATGGGGGAGCGGCGGCGCCCCGTCACCCTATGTCAGGTGCACCGTGGCGCTGTTCGCGCGCTGGGAGTAAGACGACGGATGTGACTGCTGCCCCGACAACCACTTTCCAACAGCGAGAGACCCCATGGCCGAGAACGCGACCACCCATCTGACTGCGCTGTCTGAGCACATCCTTCCTTCGTCCGCCACGATGGTGGGGGTCTGCATCACGTCGCTCTCGATCGTAAAGCTCGCAAAGTTCACCGGTCTGGCGGTCTGGGTGTCCCACTCCCTGGCACTGTGCAGCGTCGTTTTTTTGGTCAGCAGCCTGTTTTCCTATGCCGCGATGCGCAACCGCGGCAATGCGCGGATGGAACGGCTGGCCGATGGGACGTTCCTCGTCGGTCTGACCGTGCTGAGCCTGAGCACGGTGTTCCTCGCAATCGCGATTGATTGACTGGCGGCGGAATCGAGCGCGCCTGCCGTTGGGTCAGTCTGATCTACGCGAGGCTCGGCAGGCACGAACCGGAACGCTCGAATCACTCAGTGCTGGCCGCGATCGGATAGTTACGCCGCCTTGCGATGGCGGGCAAGACGAGCAACGTCAGCAAGGTGGATGTCAGCAGACCGCCGAGCACGGCGATGGCCATCGGTGCTTCGATCTCGTGTCCGGGTTTGCCGGCGCCTAGCGCCAAAGGCACGAGTCCGAGTGCCGTGACCAGTGCGGTCATGAGCACCGGACGCAAGCGTTCGCTCGCACCCCGCCACACAACCGCAGGCGACCAGTCCTCACCTTCGACCGTGCGCAGATGGTCGTAGTGCGCCAACAGCAAGATCGCGTTGCGGGCGCTGATGCCGAACACGGTGATCAGGCCGACGAGTGCGCCGATCGACAGTCCGACGCCGGTCACGGCGATCGCCGCAACGCCGCCAATCAGTGCGAAGGGCAAATTGAGCATCACCATCGCGACATCCGACGCGCGTCGGAAGGTCAGCCCAAGGCAGAGCAGAATCAATGCCAGCGCCAGCAACCCGTAGACGGCGAGTTCCCGGTGCACCGTGCGCTCGGCCTCGGCGACGCCGCTGAACTCGATGAAGACCCCAACGGGCAAGGTCACGCGCGCGGACAAGCGAGCCCGCAGCTGGGCGATCACGTCATCGGCCCTCTGACCCACGACGTTGAACGCAACGACGGCACGGCGCCGACCGGCGTCATGTTGCCCGACGGCGCGGCCGCTTCCAGCCTCGATCGATGCCACGTCCCGAACCTGAAGCCGTCGACCATCGAGTGCGGTCAACGGCAAGTCACCGATGCGCTCGGGTTGATGGCGGATGGCGTCCGGCAGTGTGACGACCACGTCGGTCGCATGATCGAGTTCATGGATCTGACCGACGGTGATGCCGGCAAAGGCCGTGGCGATGGCTTCGGCAACATCGGTGGCTTGAACACCGTGCAACGCCAGCGCGTCCGGCAGGGTTCGCACCTCGAGTTGGGCCGCCGCTGCCGACGCCCCGGATTTCAAGTCGGCGACGCCGGGAATTGATCGGGCCTGGCTAGCGACTTGTGCTGCGATGTGATCGAGTGCATCGAGATCCGGGCCGATGATGTTGATCACGACCGCGCTCGTCTCGCCAGTCATCGTTTCGCTGATGCGATCACCGAGAAAGGTCATCACCTCCGACTGCACGGCCGGATAGCGCGTGAGGATCTGGCGCAGCGCACGTTGGGCATCGGCCTGATCGATATCAGCATCCGCTTTCAACGCGACATGAAACTCTGAGCGATGCGTGCCCCACGTGTCTTCGCCCTGCTCGGCGCGACCGATCTGCTGTTCGATACTGGCGACATAGGGCAGACGCAGGACCTCCGCACTAATGGATTTTCCAACGCGCAGCATCTCGGAGATCGAGGTGCCGGGCTGGCGCGCGGACACCTGAAGGACAAAATGACCCTCGCGAAACATCGGGAAAAACTCCCCACGCAGTTGCGGCAGGAGGGCGATGGCGATTCCCAACGCGACGACGAGTGCGCTCATGACCAGGCGCAAATGCGCATCGACCCAGCGCATGCCGCGATGATGTCCGTCGCGGATTCGTTGCCACCAGCGCGGCTCGTGATCCGCTTCGGGGTCTCGCAGCAGGAAGGCGCACAGCGCCGGTGTCACCGTCAGCGCGACCACCAGAGAAGCCAGGACCGACCAGACGAAGGCCGCGGCCATCGGCGTCAACAATCGTCCTTGCACGCCGCTCAACGCCAGCACGGGCAGAAACACCAGCACCACGACCAGGGTGGCGTAGAACACCGGAGCACGGATTTCGAGCGTGGCATCGAGCACGATCTGGAGCCGCGGACGCGGTGCGCTGCTGCGCGAGTTCAGATGCAGACGGCGCACGACATTCTCGATACCGATGATCGCGTCGTCGACGAGCACGCCGAGCGCGACGGCAAAGCCGCCGAGCGTCAAGGTGTTCAAGGTCTCGCCGCGGTAGTCGAGGACCATGATCGCCGCCAGCAGCGACAGCGGAATCGTCACGAACGAAATGGCAACAGTGCGCCAGTTGCGCAGGAACAGAAACAGCGTGATCAGGATCAGCAACGAACCGATCGCCAAGGCCTGCCCGAGGTCCCTCAGAGCGCGCTCGATGAAGTTCGCCGGCCGATGCAGGGGCGCAATCAGCGTCACGTCTTGCGCGGCAAGCTGCGGCCGTAACGTATCGAGGACGGCCTCAATCGCGCGCGTCACTTCCAATGTGTTGCTGGCGTACTGACCGGATACCGTCAACAGCACGCCGGGCTCACCTTGAATCAGCGTGTCGCCAATCGGCACTGCGGCCGCCGACACGACGTCGGCGACATCGCTGAGGCGCAGCGGCACGCCGCCGTCGACCCGAAGCACTGTGGCGGCGATCGTCGTCTGCGGTGTATCGCTTTCGGCCAAAAGAATCGGAATACGCTGGGCGTCGAGTTCAATGGATCCGCCGCCTCGGACATCGAGGACGCGGCCGACCGCGCTGACGATCTCATTGAGGGTCATGCCGGCGGCGTCCAGGCGTGCTGGATCGATCTGGACCTGCCACTGCCGGACCTTGCCGCCAAAGACCGTCACCCGCGCGACACCAGGCACGGCCAGCAGCCGTGGCTTGAGCGTCCATTCGGCGAGATCGCGCAGCGCGAACGAGTCCAGACGCTGCGACTGCAGTCCGAACTTCAGTACGTCCATGGTGCTCGACGTCAGCGGCGACATCTTGGGTGCCGCGACACCGGCGGGCAGCCCGCGCCACAACCTCTCCCAGCGCTCCGCGATCCCCTGGCGAACGGTGTACAGGTCGGCATCGTCCGCGAACAGATTCACCACCGAGAGCCCGGCGATCGACTCCGAGCGCATCGACACGATGCCGACGGCGCCGGACAGGCTGGTCTCGATCGGCGTCGTGACACGCTGCTCCACCTGCTCTGGCGACCATCCGACTGCCTCAGTCTGCGCTGACCTGCGGCGGCACGAACTCCGGGAACACGTCAAGCGGTGTGCGTATCAAGTTCTCGATGCCGTAGGCCATCGTGATGATGGCGAGCAACGCGACAATCCAGCGATGCTGGATCGATGGGGCGATCAGCAAGCGCACGGTCAGTCCTCGTCGTCGGCGTCTTGACCGAGCTGTTCGGCAAGCAGCAGCCCGGCCCCGGCCGTCACCACGCGTTCGCCGACACGGAATCCTTGATCGACGAAATACCCATCCGCGGTCGGTCGGTCGAGGGCGATCGCACGGCGCTGATAGTGCGTGTCGTCGATCGCGACGTAGACCCAGGAGCCCGAGTCCGCGTAGACAATTGCCGACCGTGGCAACTCGACGCCGCTCTGCGCTTGCGCGGATTGGGGGATATCGACCGCACCGCGCAGATCGACCGGAAGCCGGGTGGTGGTGGCCACGAGCGCTAACCAGGCCGCACCGGAGCGGTTCGGATTCGCGGTCAGGCGCGATCCAGGCCGACTGGATCGTCAGGGGTCGGCGATGACGCCAGACGCAGTGGGTGTCCTTGCCAGTGCACCGGACCGGCCACCGTGTCGAGAAACTCGATCCGGATCAGCGCGAGCCGACCCTCGGCGAGTCGATCAGCGAGTGCGGCCACGTCGCCGCCCACAAACCGCTCACCCCAATGCGACTGCAACTGGCGCCGAACAGCGGTATAGCGCGCATCATCTTGCAGCCGTTGCACACGTGCTGCGTCCAATTCCTGCTCGGAAGCGTTGCCGTCCTCTGCGAACAATGCCTCGACCCGACTGAGGTTCGCGGCACTCGCGCTGCGCGCCGATGCTGCACTGGTCTGCTCGGCGAGCAGCGGAAACAATGCCTGCGGGTCGACGACGATCGCGACCGCTGCGACCGACGATCGATACTCGGCGACTGTCATGGCCGCAGTTGTGACACCGATGCGTGCTGCGTCACCCGCGCTGAGCATCAACGTCATGTCGTCCTCGGCGCCGGGTTTGGGTGCTGGCGATGCCGGCTCGGGCGCCGGAGCACGGCCGCAGGCCGAGAGCAGAAGCGCCAGCATCAGCCACTGTGGTTTAACGCGCTGGAGTGGCATCCGAATCCTCAGAATCATTGTGTGTTTGATCGATGTCGCGGAGCTGCTCGGCGGCCACAGCGGCCGCTGAACCGTCGTTTCCAACGCGTCGACGATGGCGAACCGTTGCGCGGTTGCGTCCTGCCGTGACTGCTGCTGCACGATCAGTTCGAGCTGCGCGTCGATCCAGTCTTCACGCGGCGTCAATCCGGCACGCCACCGTCTTTCCACCGCGGCAACCAGACGCGCCTGAGCCGCCACTGCCGTGTCCGTGGTCGCAATCGACATCTGCGCGCCTTCCCAATCCGTGCGGATCTGGGCGAGACGGCCCAGCGCCTGAGCTTGGACGGCGATGACGTGTTGGGCTGCGGCAGATCGTCGCGCTTGCGCCGCCGTCGTCGTCGCATCAAGGCGTCCGCCGATGGGCAGCTCGCCTGATACTGCGAGTGTCCATTTGTGTTCGCCCCGATCAAAGGCAAACCCGGGGCCAAGGGTCAGGTCTGGCCAACGCGACGCAACCTGTTCGCGCCAGATCGCGTCGGCCTCGGCGTAGGTGCTGAGCGCTTCGGCGAGATCGAGACGATCAAACAGCACGGTGCGATGCAAGCTCGGCCAATCCGGGGCGAACGCCGGACTGTCAGCGGACGGCGCGAGATGGATGGCTGCGAGGCCATCGGTCGGAAGTCCGATGGCCGTGGCGAGCTGCGTGAGCGCCGCCGCCCGACGGGTGAGACGCTGGTCGTGCAACTGCGACGCGCTGGCCTCGGCGACCTCGAGTCGGGCCAAGGTCGTACGCGCAGCAGTGCCCACCGCGACGCGTTGACGGGCGATCGCCCATTTTTCGGCGCGCAGCGCACGCTCGGTCGCATCCAGTGACAACGCGTGCTCAGCGAGCGTGAGCCGCCCGGACGCGGTACGGATCTCACTCGCGATCTGCCAAGCCACTCTGGCCTGTTGCCAGATCGTACGTTGCGCTGCGGCGAATGCCCGATCGACCTGTGCTTCGCGCCGAGACGGGTTCGCGACGATGAACGACATCGCCGCCGCAATCGTCAGGGACTGCTGCCCGACGCATGAGGACCAACTCCGGGATCAACGATACGAGCGGCGATGGGCGAGACTTCGTCGCATCCACGTCCGCGGCCGCAGCCGATCGCAATGCCCGCGCTTCGGCCAGTTCGGGTCGGAACTGCCAAGCGGCAACGACCAGCGCATCCAGAGACCACTCATCATTCGGGCTCATTGCAGGAAGTCCGGCCGCCACCAGCGCGGCGTGGACCGAGGCGTCATCGAGCGTGTTGTTCTCGATTCGATCGACGTTGGCTTGAAGGTCGATGGTCACCGATGGGACTGACGCGCACCCGGACAATGCGAGTACACAACAACCCGCCCAGAATGCCTGTGCGCACCGCCGTCGCAGCTTGACCGTCGCCGATCCTGACCGTCGATCTGAATCGCCCTCAGGACGATTTGCCCTCGTCATCGAATGAATGTCTTCAATTGTAGGCGCCCTGTATCGCGCATCGCTTGTCAGAACGGGGTCGGAATCACGTGAGTTGCGGGTTATTTCGCGGCGTGCGGCTGCTTCCGTGAGGCCGAGGCTGAACGCGGTCAACGCCACCGACTGAATTACGACATCGCCGATGGCAACATGTGGCGCGGCGTGTTCTGCGCGCCAGGAGCGTCACGTCCCCATGAAACTGCTGATCGTTGAAGACAACCACAATCTGGTGGCCAATCTGTTCGACCACTTCGAGTCGCGCGGCCATACCTTGGACGCCGCACCCGACGGATTGACCGGATTGCAACTCGCCATCAAACATGACTACGACGCCATCGTGCTCGACTGGATGCTGCCACGACTCGATGGCCCGACCGTCGCAAGACGTCTGCGCATCGATGCCGGCAAGAGCACGCCGATCATCATGCTCACCGCGCGTGACGAGGTCCCCGACGTGATCGTCGGATTTCGTGCCGGCGTCGACGACTATCTGACGAAACCGTTCGATCTCCAGGAGCTCGAAGTGCGCTTGGAGGCGCTGGTCGCGCGTGCGACCGGTCGCGTGGTGCCGCAGCGGGTTCTGACGACGCAGGATCTTCGGCTCGATCTGTCCCCGCTGGAGGCAACTCGGGCGGGGTCGGCGATCAAACTCTTCCCCGCGTGCCGCAAGCTCCTGGAGGTCTTGATGCGCGCGGCACCGGCTATCGTGACGCGGGAGCGGCTCGAACAGGCCCTCTGGGGCGAAGCTTTGCCTGACGCGGACTTGTTGCGTTCACACATGTACGAACTCCGGCGGGCTGTCGACGGCCCCTTCGCGAACAAATTGATTCAGACGGTCCCGCGTATGGGCTACCGCATTGCGACTGAGGTAACTTGAGATGCGACGAACTCTACGTACTCGAATCGCCGTGGGGATGTTTACGTACGCGATGATGATCGCGACGGGCGTTCTCGGATTGGGTTACATCACCAATGAGAGCGTCGAGATCGTCGTCTGGCAGTCACTGCTGAACAGCGAGATCGACGATCTGATCAAGCACCGCGCGCTAGATCCCAATGCGCCGCTGCCAAGCAGCAGCAACTTGCATGCGTATGCGGTGGAGCGCGCTCAGGTGGACGCATCCGGACTGCCGGTCGCGCTGGCCGCATTGACCCCCGGATTGCACGATGAAGTCGAGCTTGGGGACCGTGAGGCCGCCGTCATGGTCAGGGACGCAGGCGCGCAACGGTTCTACATGGTCATCGACATCACGGCACTCGAGGCCGACGAACGCGCGTTGACGGCGTGGCTACTGGTGGTGACGGGCGTCGTGACCGTCCTGCTTGCGGCACTCGGGTGGTGGATATCAGGGCGACTGCTTCGTCCGCTGTCGAATTTCACCGCCGAAATCGATCAACTTCGACCGACCACGGGTGGTAAGCGCGTGTCCTTCGACGCGCTCGCACAAGACGAAATTGCCTCGATCGGTCGCGCGGTGAACGGTCTGCTCGGCCGCATCGATGGACTCGTTGCTCGCGAACGCATCTTCATCACGACCGCAAGCCACGAACTGCGTACGCCCATCGCTGCGATCATAGGCGCGGCCGAGGTCGCGGCGGGTCAGTCCGATTTGTCGGAGGCAGCGCGCAAGCCGCTGCAGCGCATCCAACGGGCGTCGCGCGATATCGATCAACTCATTCGTCCTACTGGTGTTGACGAAGTCTCCTGAACGCATCATGGAGAGTGCCGGCCTATTTGCGTTGGACGAAGTCGTTGATGAAGTGGTCGGTGATCACGCGCCGCTGACGGCCGCTAAATCGCTGACCTTGCGCGTGGGCGCGCTCGCCCCGTGCAACATCCAGGCCCCGATCGGGATCGCGCAAATCGCTATCGCCAATCTGGTGCGCAATGCGATCCAGCACAGTGATCATGGCGTCGTCTCTGTTTCCATCGAACCTGCCGGCGTCGTTCGAGTCGTTGATCCCGGGCACGGGATGCCTGCCGAAGACATCAGCAAGCTGTATGCAACGCTTGCGCGGCAGGGCGATGGACAACACGGGCGAGGCGTTGGATTGGAACTGATGGGACGTATCTGCGAACACCTCGGCTGGGTCCTCGAGATCCAAGCGGACGAAGGCGGCGGCACCTTGGCGACACTCGATCTCAGGTGTTCGTTCGTGGGGCCAAGGTGAGTCACCAGCGCTTTCGATCGTCGGTTCTCCGGCGATTGGCATCGCGCCGACGACGAAAATCGGCGACGGTCTGGTGCGCTGAACCTGGGCTCCTACAACTCGCGCACGTTGGACCCCGGTTGGAAACGTGAACACATCCCGACGCCATGATGCACGGTGTGACATCGTCCCGCCACCCCGAAGCATTCTTTTTCCCGTTGTCCGTCCATAGCGACTCATGCATACTGCCGGGATGCCCTCGTTGCTTGCCCACTGCCGACTTGCACTCTCTCGCCACCGCGGATTCCGTGTGTTGTGGGTGTTGACGGTGCTGGGTCTGCTGCTCGGTGGCATGCCACGTTGGGAAATGCATCAGCACGAGATTGCTGACCACGATCATGGCCATCACCATTTGGCATCCGCCGATGATGCAGCGGAAGTCTTGGTCCAGATCGACGACATCGATGACAAGACCGATGCTGTGCTGACCCACCTGCATGCCATGCCGTCGCTGTCGATCGCTCTGATCGACGCCTCGCTGCCTGTGCTTCGCGCTCTGATTCATCCCGCACCAGCAGTCGCGACGGTCGTTCTGACCGCGCCTGCCGAGCGCTGGCCACCGCCTTACCGACCTCCGATCGCCTGAACCTCGTTGAATGTGCCAGGACCGCTGCGGCGGCCGGCCCTTGCGTGTGTTCAGTGGTAGATGGGAGCAATCCATGAAGTTCAAGAAAGGTTGGACCCTGTCCTTGGCCGGGGCGATGGGCTTTGTCGCGAGTGCGATTCAGGCACAAGGTCTCACGCTGGACGAAGCGGTGCGTCGCTCGTTGGCAGACAATGCTGCGCTGCGCGCCGAGGGCGCTGCCGTGGCGGCCGTCAGGCATCAGGCGGCGGCGGATGGGCTCGCGCCACCGTTGACGATCGGCACCGAAGTTGAAAACGTCGCCGGTACCGGGGATGTATCGGGTATTCATGGCGCCGAGACGACATTGCGTCTCGGGCGCGTGTTTGAACTGGGCGGCAAACAATCGGCGAGACGCGCGCTCGGCGAGGCTCAGGTCGCCCGACAGCTCAATCTCGTCGAACAGCGGCGGCTCGATGTCGCTGCCGACGTCGCATATCGCTTCATCGAGGTGGTGTCCAAGCAAGCCCGACTTGCGCTGGCTGAGCAGGCACTGACTCTGGCGCAGGCCAGCAGGAAGGCAGTCGCCCAGCGCGTCGAGCGCGGTCGCAGCCCACAAGCCGATTTGCATCTTGCGGATCTCGCCGTGATCCGCGCCGAGTTGGAGCGAGAAGCAGCGGGCAATGAACTCGCCAGTGCACGCGTCACGCTGTCGGTGCTCTGGGGCCAACAACAACCGGATTTTGAGCGCGCATCTGGCGAACTCGAAGCGCCACCAGCGATCGCACCGTTCGAAACTCTGGTCGAACGCTTGCCGCACAGTCCCGACCAGCAGGCGTTCGCGCTGGAGTCGCAGCAAATTGCGGCCCAGACGCGCGTCGCTGAAGCCAGTCGCAGGCCGGATCTGCAAACGACCCTTGGTGTGCGGCGACTCGAAGCGATCGACGACCAGGCGTTGGTTCTGTCGTTCTCATTGCCGTTGGGAATGAGTGCGCGTTCCAGCAGCGCCATTGCCAAGCAACAGGCCGAGGGCGAACGCGTGGAAGCACAGCGCAGCGTGACTGCGTTGGATGCCTATCAGTCCCTGTTCGGTCGCTATCAGAGCCTGCAGCGCGCGCGCCATGAATTCGAGACCATGCGCGAACGCATGATCCCGATCGCTGAAAAGGCACTGGCGTCGACGGAAGCGGGCTACGAAGAAGCGCGCTTCTCCTTCCTGCAAGTCGCACAGGCCCGAACCGTACTACTCGGGCTGCAGCGCGACGTCATCGACGCTGCCACCCGCTATCACCGACTTCTCGCCGACATCGAGCGCGCTACGGCCGTCTCCGGAGAACTGAATCCATGAACCTCTTCGCTACTTGCTGGCCGACGTTGATGACGCTCGGCCTGATCAGTGTCCTCGCTGCGTGCGGCGACTCGACGCCGAAACCCACAGAAACTGAGGGCGCGCATGCCCCGTCGCGGCTGAATTCGAACGTGGCCCGCACCGTGGCCGCATGCTGCGCAAGGACAACTTTGCACTCGAGGTCACGATCTTCGAGACCGGGGTGCCGCCGCAGTTCCGGCTTTACGCGTATCTCGACGACAAACCGCTGCCGCCCAGTGAGCTCAAGGCATCGATCGTGCTGGGCCGACTCGGCGGGATCCGCGATGCCTTCAGCTTCGTGGCCGAGGGCGATCACCTTGCGGGCAGCGGCACAGTCGTGGAGCCTCACTCATTCGATGTCGCGGTCAGCAGCAGTCATCGCGGGCGTGACTACCGATGGTCGTACGAATCATACGAAGGGCGGACCATCATTCCTGCCGCGATCGCAGAGACCGCCGGCGTGACCATCGAACAGGCCGGGCCTGCGGTGATCCGCGACGATCTGTCCTTGAAAGGTCGCGTTGCGCTCAATGGCGATCGCTACGCGGAAGTGCGTGCGCGCTTTCCGGGACCGGTGCAAAAGGTGCAAGTCAACATCGGCGACAACGTGCGCGTCGGGCAAACGCTGGCGATCGTCGAGAACAGCGACACCCTGGGGACATACGCGGTGAGCGCACCGATCGCAGGCGTCGTGTTGGCCCGACACACGAATGTCGGCGATGTCGCCGGCAACGAACCGTTGTTCGAGATTGCCGATCTCTCGGTGTTGTGGCTTGAACTGCACGCGTTCGGCGACGATGCCGCGCGACTGCGCGCTGGTCTGCCAGTGCGCATCGACACGACCCAGGGTGGTGATGCAGTGGTCACCAGCGTGCAGCGTGTGCTGCCGCTCGCAAGCAGCGCCAGTCAGAGCGTGGTCGCACGCGCGTTGCTGCCGAATCCCGACGGCCAATGGCGCCCGGGCATGGCGGTAGGCGCCAAGGTCACCGTCAGCGCACGCGAGGTGCCGGTGGCCGTCCGGTTGCCGGCGCTGCAACGGTTCCGCGACTTCACGGTCGTGTTTGCACGTGTCGAGCAGACCTATGAAGTACGCATGCTCGAACTCGGTGAGCGCGACGACGAACGCGTCGAGGTGTTGGGCGGCATCGCACCAGGGACCGACTACGTCGTCGAGCAGAGCTTCCTGATCAAGGCCGACATTGAAAAGTCCGGCGCCAGTCACGACCACTGAGGATCAGACCATGCTCGAACGAATCATCCGGGCGGCGATCAACCATCGCTGGCTCGTCCTCGTCCTTGCCAGCGCACTGGCTGCGCTTGGCGTCCACAACTATGCGCGCCTGCCGATCGATGCCGTTCCCGACATCACCAACGTGCAGGTACAGATCAACTCAGAGGCACCAGGTTATTCGCCGCTCGAAGCCGAACAGCGCCTGACCTATCCGATCGAAACGGCACTCGCCGGGCTGGCCAAGCTCGACTACACGCGCTCGATTTCGCGCTACGGGCTGTCGCAAGTGACCGCCGTATTCGACGACGGCACCGATATCTATTTTGCACGTCAGCAAGTCGCGGAACGGCTGCAGCAGGCGAAAAGCCAGTTGCCACCGGGTGTCGACCCGACGCTCGGGCCAATCGCAACGGGTCTCGGCGAAATCTTCATGTACACCGTCGAGTCCGAACCGGGCGCGCTGAAAGCCGATGGCACGCCGTGGACACCGACCGATCTGCGCACGCTGCAGGACTGGGTGATCCGGCCCCAGTTGCGGCATCTGGAAGGCGTCACCGAAGTGAACACGATCGGCGGCCACGTCCGTCAGATCCACATCACGCCCGATCCAGCCCGACCGATTGCTTTTGGCCTCGGCCTGCGCGATGTGATGGACGCGGTTGCGCGCAGCAATGCCAACGCGGGCGCCGGCTATATCGAACGTAGCGGTGAGCAATACCTGATTCGCGTGCCGGGACAAATTGGCGCGGTCGAGGAACTGCACGACATCGTCGTCGCGCATCGCGAGGGCGTGCCTGTGCGCTTGCGCGAGGTCGCCCAGGTCGGTGAAGGCGAAGAGTTGCGAACAGGCGCCGCGACCGAAAACGGCCGCGAAGTCGTACTCGGCACCGTGTTCATGCTCGTCGGCGAGAACAGCCGCGCCGTCGCCCGTCGCTCCGCTGCACGGCTCCTGGAAGTCAACGCCGGGCTCCCTGAGGGCGTCAACGCGAAAGCCGTCTACGACCGTACGAACCTGGTCGATCGCACCATCGCCACCGTGCAGAAAAACCTGTTCGAAGGCGCCTTGCTGGTCATCGCGATCCTGTTCCTGTTGCTCGGTAACCTGCGAGCGGCGCTGATTACGGCCGCAGTGATTCCGTTGACGATGCTGATGACAATCACCGGCATGGTCGAGAACCGGATCTCCGGAAACCTGATGAGTCTCGGGGCGCTCGACTTCGGTCTGATCGTCGATGGCGCCGTGATCATTGTCGAGAACTGCCTGCGCCGATTTGGCGAAGCACAGCATCGCCACGGCCGGCTGCTCAGTCGCGAAGAACGCTTCGAACTCGCGGCGGAAGCCACGACGGAAGTGATCAAGCCGAGTCTGTTTGGCCTGTTCATCATCACCGCGGTGTATCTGCCGATCTTTGCGCTCACCGGTGTCGAAGGAAAGATGTTCCATCCGATGGCATTCACCGTGGTCATCGCGCTCAGCGCGGCGATGCTGCTGTCGCTGACCTTTGTGCCAGCGGCTGTCGCGTTGTTCGTCAGCGGCCGCGTCGCGGAGCACGACAACCGCGTGATCGTCATCGCCAAGAACTGGTACAAGCCACTCCTCGAAACGGCCATGTCCTGGCGCATCGCGGTCGTCAGTGCGGCGGCGCTGTTGGTCGTCGGCAGCGCGTTGCTCGCCACGCGACTGGGCTCGGAATTCATCCCGAGCCTCGATGAAGGTGACATTGCCCTGCATGCGCTGCGTATTCCGGGCACTGGACTCGATCAGGCGATCGGCATGCAGTCAGTGCTGGAAGCGCGCATCAAACAGTTCCCGGAAGTGGACAAGATCGTCGGCAAGATCGGTACCGCCGAGGTCGCCACCGATCCGATGCCGCCCTCGGTCGCCGACACCTTTATCATGATGAAAGATCGATCCGAGTGGCCCAATCCGCGCAAGCCGAAGGCTGAGCTGATCCGGGAACTCGAGGCCGCAGTCTGGACCATTCCCGGTAACAACTACGAGTTCACGCAACCGGTGCAGATGCGCATGAACGAGTTGATCGCGGGTGTGCGTGCCGACGTTGCGATCAAGGTCTATGGCGATGACCTCGAACAACTGATGGAAATCGGCGACGCGGTTGAGCGCGTCGCCGGACAGGTGCCCGGTGCGGCCGATGTGAAACTCGAACAAGTTACAGGACTACCGGTGCTGACGATCACGCCGGATCGTGCGGCGCTGGCCAAGTTCGGTCTGACCATCAACGACGTCCAGGACACCGTGTCGATCGCCCTCGGCGGTGCCTCCAGTGGTCAGCTATTCGAAGGAGATCGCCGCTTCGACATCGTCGTGCGTCTGCCGGAAAGCATCCGTACCGACATTGGTCGCCTCGATGAATTGCCGATTCCGTTGCCTGATTCAGGCGTCGAATCGCGGCGCACCAGCCTGCGTCCCGGCAATGCGGGTGACGACGCTGCGGGATACGTGCCTCTAGGTGAAGTCGCCAGCCTCGAAATCGCGCCCGGCCCGAATCAGGTCAGCCGCGAAAACGGCAAGCGCCGTGTCGTCGTCACCGCCAACGTGCGCGGTCGAGATCTCGGCGGATTTGTGGCCGCGTTGCGCGAGCAACTCGGCGCAAACGTCGAACTGCCCGAGGGCTACTGGATCGAATACGGCGGTACCTTCGAGCAGTTGATCTCTGCGAGCGAGCGTCTCCAGATCGTCGTACCGGTCGCGCTGATCCTGATCTTCGCATTGCTGTTCATGGCCTTCGGCTCGGTGCGCGATGCGATCACGGTATTCAGTGGCGTGCCGCTCGCGCTGACCGGCGGCGTGCTGGCTTTGTGGCTGCGTGACATTCCGTTCTCGATCTCGGCGGGCGTCGGATTCATCGCGTTGTCCGGTGTCGCGGTATTGAATGGCGTCGTGATGATCTCGTTCATCCGCAAGCTGCGCGAAGACGGCGAATGGCTCGACGATGCGATTCGTGACGGCGCACTGACCCGCCTGCGCCCGGTGCTGATGACGGCGCTCGTGGCCTCGCTCGGCTTCGTGCCCATGGCGTTCAATGTCGGAGCGGGTGCCGAGGTGCAACGACCTCTGGCGACCGTCGTCATCGGCGGCATCGTGTCGTCGACTTTGTTGACGTTGCTGGTGCTGCCGGCGCTGTATCGCTTGCTCCATCGCAACAGTGAAACGCTGCAGGAAATCCGCGAGAGCTGATCGGAGTGCACACCGTGACAAACACTGCTGCTGCGACACCCACGCCCCGGATGGGCCCCGTGGACGCACTGTTGCTCTTGATGACGCGCGATCGCTGGATTGAAGTGATCCGGATCGTGCTGACTGGGGTCATTGCGCTGCTGTATTGGCGTCAGTGGGTGTCCTTGCCTGTGTTGTGGGCTGCTGTAGCGATCGGGCTCTATCCACTGGTCAAGACGGGGCTGCTCGACCTCGTTCGAGAACGCAAAATCGGCACCGAGATCTTCGTCACCATCGCGACCTTGGTCGCGGTGTTCGGCGGTGAGACGGTGGCAGGTGCGGTACTGATGGTGATCATCCTGTTTGCGGAATTCATCGCCGGGCTGAACACCGATCGCGCGCGCGCCTCGATCAAGTCCCTGATCGGGTCCGTGCCGCAGGTAGCACTGGTGCGCGCAAATGGCAGCGAGCGTCTGGTGCCCATTGCCGACCTGCGTCGCGGCGACACTGGCGTCCAGTTTCTACGCAGGAATACTTGAAAGCCTTCATTCCGCGCGACGGCAGGGGCCACCGTTGTGAACGACTTTTGCCTGCACGGCCGCGCATACGTGGCCATGTGTCCCAAAACCTCCCCGTCCCAGCCTGGACACGCGGAGGCGGATTTCTCTCAAATAGAAATTATTCGTCTTGATGGTCTCGCACTTTGCGAGCAGAATTTCCTCCATGAGGATTCGCATGCTCGTTCAAAGACCTGCGCTTGGCGGCATCCCGTTGTCGCCACGCGAGTCACGATGACCTCATCGAATCTCGAACGATATTTGCAGGCCGCTACACGCGAGAACACGCGTCGCACTTACGCGTCAGCCACGCGACATTTCGAAGAGGAATGGGGCGGTCATCTGCCCGCGAGTTCCGACGCCGTTGCACGTTATGTCGCCGACCACGCCGCGAAGTTCTCAAACAATACGCTTCGGCAGCGTCTCGCCGCGCTCGGCCGGTGGCATGCCGAACACGGCTTTCAGGATCCGACGCGCCACGACCTGGTCCGTCGGACGATGCGGGGCGTGCGTGCCGTCCACGGCGCCCGCGAACAGCAGGCTGCGCCGCTTCAAATCGAGGAACTGGCCTGTGTCGTTGTCGCCTTGACCGAGCAGCGCGCCCAGGCGCGAGCGGCAGGAGACGTCGGAGACGAGCGCCGACTCACGCGCGATCTCGCGCTGTTGCTGCTCGGATTCTGGCGAGCGTTCCGCGGCGACGAGTTAGTGCGCCTCGAGGTACAGTATGTGACCCAGCAGCCAGGCGTCGGCATGACGGTCCACCTGCCGAGTTCGAAGGGCGACCGGGAAAACGAGGGGACGACCTTTCCGGTACCGGCCTTGTCGCGCTTGTGCCCGGTGGAAGCGATGCGCGACTGGCTGCAGATCTCGGGTCTGACCGAAGGGCCAGTCTTCCGTGGCATCACCCGTTGGGGACAAGTGGGCGAATCGGGTTTGCACCCGAACAGTCTGATCAGGCTGCTGCGCCAGATCCTCGAACAGGGTGGCATGCCAGACGCATCCCGATTCAGCGGCCACTCGTTGCGGCGCGGACTCGCAGGCTGGGCCAATGCAAACGGGTGGGACGTGAAGACGCTGATGGCGTACGTCGGCTGGCGTGACGTGAATTCGGCGATGCGATACATCGATGCGAATGACGCATTTTCCGCGCGCCGGCTCGAATCGGGCATCGCTGCGACGTTGCCAATCTCATCACCCGCATCGGCGCCGATCCCGAAACCTGCGCCGGTTCGAATGCACTTCGAACTGCACATGGTGCTCATCCCGTACCGTGGACGCACCGCCGGTCTGAAAGGGGCGCGCCGCCATATCGAAGAGGTGTGTCTGGCGCGCTATCAAGCGACCTGCCTGGACGAAGATCGCAGCCGTTATGCGTTCTGGCTCGAGGCGGCAGGCCAGGACGATGAATGGCTGGACGAATGTATCGCCGAAATACTCGACGAACTCCATCGAATTGCCGACAACCACCGCTGTGCGCTCGAGGCGTCGATTTGCGACTCGACCACGGGACGATCCTGGGACTGACGACCGGTGACCCTCGTACATGAGACGTCCTACCCGCGCATCAATGCCGACCTGACGCCTCAGGAAATGGAGCGGGTGTATGCGCCGACCCGCAAAGAACTCGAGTTCGTCGAACACGTCGCCAAACGCTCGACTGCGCGGTTGGGCGTCTTGCTACATTTGAAGCTGTTTCAGCGACTCGGACACTTCATCTCGATCAAGGACATCCCCGACACGATCCTCGCCTACATCGCGGGGCGCGCAGGCTACACGCGCAAGATTCCGCGCAAGCAGATCGACCAGTACGACACGTCCGGCTCTAAGCGCGAGCACTTGGCCGACATTCGCCGATATCTCAACGTGAAGCTGTCAACGCGGCCCGCTCGGGCATGGCTGCGCGAACAGGCGATTGCTCTCTGTCAGACGAAGCACCTTGTGCCTGAGCTGATCGATGCCATGTGCGAAACGCTCGTCCTGCATCGGTACGAACTCCCTGGATTCTCGACGATCGATGACATCGCGAGCCAGATCCGAGAGGAGGTCCACGACGGCTATCTGAGCGAGATCGCCAACGCGATGAGTGCGCAAGCCATGACACGCATCGACCGCTTGCTCGTCGTCGTCGACGGCAACACGACGGCCTGGCAAGGACTGAAACGCGATCCGCGCCGTCCAACGAACAAGGCCGTTCGCGCCTACCTGCATCATCTTGCAGAGCTGAAAGACATTGCGGATCTGCTGCCCAAGATCAAAATGCCGCAGTCGAAAATGCGATTCTTCCGAAGCTACGCCCAGTCGCTCGATGCCAGCGAGTTGAGAGCGCATACGCAGAAATATGCGCTCGCCGCTATTTTCATCGTCGCGCAGCGAGCCAAAGCGCTCGACGATGCGGCGGACGTATTCGGAAAATTAGTCCAAAATCTGGAGAACGGCGCGAATGAAAAACTGATCGCCCACCGGATCGAACAGAGCGAGCAGTACGACGAACTCGCGCAGCATTTTTACGACATGTTGGACGCATACACGATCGATGGCACCGCCGATCAGCGCCTCGATGCCATGGGCGACTCCATCGAGAACGATCCGGAAACTTGGAAAGAACGGTGTCAGGCCCACCTGGCCTACGCCGGCAGAAACTTTGTACCGTTCATGCGGCCGTTGTACGCGCCACAGCGACCGATCCTGCTCAACTGTCTCGAAATTATGCAGTTGAAATCGACCAGCGAGGACACGACGCTGGCCAAGCTCGTCGATCTCGTGCTCGAGCAACGCCACCAGCGCTCCGAATTCATCGATCTGGGGCGATCCGATCTATCGATCGAGCGCGACCTTGTGTGGCTCGACAAACTCTGGCGCAAACACGTCGTCGTGCAGACAAAGAGCGACGGCGTGCAGGTGCATCGCCGATTTCTCGAGCTGGCAGTGCTGTGCGCGGTCAAGCGGGAATTGAAGAGCGGTGACTTGTGCGTGCCAGACAGCGCTCGGCATGGCGATTTCCGACTGGAACTCGCGGACGACGTCACGTTTGCGGCCGAGAAAGACGCCTACGCGGAAGCGACAGGCATCTCGGCCGATGGCGAGGAGACGGTCCGCGTCTTGAAGGAGAAACTGACAAAGCGCTCGCTCGACGTCGATGAACGGTTCCCCGAAAACGCGAGCGCCAGACTGGTCGACGACCGACTCGTGTTGACGAGATATGTTGCGCCGCCAACACCAGCTGAGGTCGAACGCCTGGACCAGCTCATCAGCGAACGACTGGTTCCAGTGACGATCGTGGACGTCTTGATCGACACCATGCGGTGGTTGAAGCTGCACCACAAGTTCAGGCCACTGTCGGGCACCCACAGCCAGGTCAAGGATCATTTTGAACGGGTGGTGGCGCTGCTGCTGTGCTACGGATGCAACCTCGGTCCCACGCAGACGTCACGGTCGTTGCGCAACTTCAGCAGGAAGCAGATCGCCTGGTTGAACATCAAGTGGGTGGATGAGCAGGCGTTGAACCGCGCAATCAAAGAGACCATTAACGCCTTCGAGAAATTTGCGCTGCCGACGTATTGGGGCGACGGCAAAGCCGCGTCCGCTGACGGCACGAAGTGGACCTTGGGCGAACAGAACATCACGTCCGAGTACCACATTCGTTATGGCGGGTTCGGTGGCATCGGGTACTACCACGTCTCGAACAAGTACATCGCGTTGCTGTCGCGATTCATCACTTGCAGCAGCCACGAATCAATCTACATCTTCGACGTGCTGTACGAGAACGAGTCGGATATTCAGCCGACGCGACTGCATGGCGACACACAGGCGCAAACCGTGCCCGCGTTCGCGCTGAGCTACATCATCGGTGTCCAGTTGATGCCCCGGATCCGTCACATCGGCAAGCTCGTGCTGTACGCACCGGACAAGAAGACGAAGTACAAGAACATCGGCCAGCTGTTCGAGAAGCAGGGCCCGGCCAAACAAAGCGTCATCAATTGGGACCTCATCAAGAAGCACTACAACGACATTCTGCGAGTGGCCGTCTCTCTGAAACTCGGCCTCATCAGCCCGTCAACGATTCTTCGACGGCTCGGCACCTATAGCCAGAAGAACAAGCTGTACGAAGCCGTCTATGAGCTCGGAAAGGTGATCCGCACACTGTTCCTGCTCGACGTGATCGACGACCCCGCGCTGCGCAAGACGATTCACACGGAAACGAACAAGAGCGAGCAGTACAACGGCTTCGTCAAATGGTGCTTTTTCGGCGGTGAGTCGGCGATCACCGAGAACATGCAGCATGAGCTTCAGAAGATCATGAAGTACAGCCAGCTCGTAGCGAACCTGGTCATTCTCTACAACGTCGACCAGATGACGCGCATCGTGGCTGAACTGATCGAGGAAGGGGAGCACATCACGCCAGAGATGCTCAGGGCGACCTCACCGTACCGACGAATGCATATCAACAGACACGGCACGTACACGATGGACCTGGCGAGAAAGCACACGCGAATGGAGTATGGGGCGGCGATTGCCCGAAAGATTCCGCTTCAGGCAGCCGCATAACGGGTGTCCGTCATGAGGGTGCAGAGGTGCGCGACAACTCGGAGCAAAAATACGCTTCAGGTCAGGAGGTTACGGGTGAACGGCTGTTTTTCTGACGATTCCCGGCCGTCCCTCTAGATCAAGTCTGGTCGTCCACCGGCGCGGTCGGTGCGTTGAGCTTGACCGATTGAATGCCGCCCTCACGGGCCGCTTGCGAGGTATAGGTCTCGCTCGTTCCGATGACCTGTCCGTTGCTGGACTTCAGATTGAACATCCATTGCCCGTGGGATGCTGACTTCCGCTCATAGCGATGATCGAGGGGCGCATTGACGCGCACCGAATCGATTCCGCCTTGGGCACCTGCTTTCTGCGCATAGGTTTCGCTACGCAAAATGGTCTCGCCGTTGGCGGCCTGAAGCCGGAAAACGAACTGACCATCGACCGAACGCTTCAAGACAAACTTCGCTGCCATACGGGCACTCCTTGGGGAAGATGGGATTTACCGAGTTGGCAGCCGGCGAGAATTCGCACGGCCGCTGCGGTACAGCATGATGGGTCGTGGTCTCAGCTCCTGCGACCGTGCAATTCCCGGAAATCGTCCTGCGAAATGTCTCAATCTTCGTGCTGAGTCCGGAGCGCCAGAATTTTCGCGTCCTGATATCAACAGCCCTGAGGGCAGTCCAAACGCAACGCTAAGCCGCCTTCGCCCGGTGCCCGAGGAGCTCTTCGACGTCGAGCGTAAAGTCCAACGGCATCTGAATCGGCTGCGCAGGCCGCCGCCGGTCGTTGTAGACATCCACATCCGTTTTCAACTGCACGCAGTCTCCGACGACCTGGTTGCGCCGCTGGGCGAACGACGTCGCGAAGTGCTGATGCGGCGTGTTCGGATCGTCCATGTCGCCCCACAACGCGAGCGTGCGATTGCCCACTTTGGTGGTCGCCGCGTGCATCGCACGATAGCGCCGGCCGAATCGATCGACGCGATACTCCTCGCGAAAGACCTGCGCGATGTCCTTGGCGATGAGGTCGATGAGCGTCTTGGCGTTGGGTTTGTGAAGTCCGCGATGAAGCGCCCAAGCCGCGATCGCGTGCGGATCGATGGGCCCGGTCGAGCCGGTTTCGGCCTGGTACCGCTCAACGTAGTCACGGACAGAATCTGAATAGGCAGACATTGCGGACTCCTAATTCGAATGAACATGGCCCCAGCCATCGGCCAGAGCGGACGCAGTGACGAAGGAACGCACTTTCACCAGGTGCTTGCGATAGAGGTCATACCGCCCGAGCCGCCGCTGCAGCTGGCCTGCAGCGAGCCCGGGATGGACGTGGATGCGATTTGCGAACAACACCCTTCCTGGTGTTCGGGAACGGCAACCGACGCGTGCCATGAAATCCGAGATCTCGCTCTCGGGCACGCAGAATTCGGCCGCCGCGCGGTTGGCCACGAGTTCTTCATCCAACATCTGCTCCGATGCTGCGGCGTCCATGTCCTGGTCCAGGATGAAGGCGCGATCGCGGCCGTGCTGCTGCAAGACGTGCTCAATCTCGTGCCGCAATACGAACCAGAAGTTGTCGATGCGGTCGAGTCGCAACGACAACGCGATGACCGGCTGATCGTTGGGCAGCCAGAAGCACGCACCGTCAATCTTGCTGCCCGGGATCGGCTCAATGACGACGAAGCGAATGCCGCACTCGGCCATGATGCTCGCTACGTGGCGGGTCTCCTCGGGGGCCGATCGCAATGCCGACAGGCGCGGCAACGCCTGCCGCATTGCCGTGGCCTGGTAGGGCCTGACCACCAATTGCGACGCGAGTTGTCGTGCCCGAAACAACCACGCGAGCTGCTGCATGGTCGGCTGGATTTCCGCCTGCGTTTTCTTGGCTGCGTGGGGCCGGTGCCCAGTGCATCACCCAACTGCACGGCGTTTCCGGCGTCACCGCCTTCTTGCCAGCGATGATCTCGTTCACCAACTGAACCGGACATCTATGATTTCGGGCCAACTCGGACTGGGTCCATAATGGCGGGCTTCCAGTTCATCCTCAGGGTCGCCTGCAAACGTCTCTGCGGCCTTGTACATGTTCATCTCCTGGCGCATTCAGTGGTAATCCTCGATCGCGATGATCACGACGACCTTGCCTGTTTCGTCTGTCTTCAATGTCAGAATCAGTCGCCACTGATCATTGAGACGCATGGACCGCTGTCCGTCGCGATCGCCCTGCAATTTCTTGTAGTGCAACGAGGTCATCGCGTAGAACGTGCGTTCATCGACCGCAGCGCGAATCAACTGCATCCGCTTGCGATAGACCTTGACGATTGCGCGTCGAATCCGGCCGTGAACGCCGGGTCCGATTCCAACCGTTGCAGCGCAGGGTCTGAGAATTCGACCTCCATAGCGTCAGCGTTCGCGTCCATGTGTAGATGTGTATTTGTATACTATTACACATAGTGTAATAGGGTCAATAGACAGGTCGAGTTCTCCAGAACCACTGTGCGGATGTGGCGTGCGCTTGCGGTTTGTGGCCAGGTGTTCCCGCGGCCCGATGCCGATCCGGTCCCGTCCGGCATCGGCGTCACCGCCGCTC
Source organism: Lysobacterales bacterium (assembly GCA_016703225.1). Lineage (NCBI taxonomy): Bacteria > Pseudomonadati > Pseudomonadota > Gammaproteobacteria > Lysobacterales > Lysobacterales bacterium. The sequence continues at coordinate 316 of JADJCM010000008.1, read as the reverse complement.
CGATGGGCGTCGCGGCTCGGACGCCCACTGTCCGACTGGTCGTTTGCGGCTGGACCCATGAGGTCGCTCAGAAGCCAGCAGGCACGTCGCAACCGAAGGCATGCCACGTCACGGGAGGTGCGGCCGTCGATGGAGGCCCTGTTGCGTCTGCGTCAGGTCGGACGAGGTGCGCCATCGGCATCACACCGCCCACCCCAGGACTTGTCATAAAACGGATTGGCCAACTCGGCGGCACGCAGTAACGGCGCGTGGGCGTCATCGAAGCAGGTGATCAAATCCGTCGTGAGATCAGGCGGCATGTCCAGGAGGACTTGCG
>JADJCM010000007.1 GCA_016703225.1 Lysobacterales bacterium | reverse complement strand
CTCTTCTTCCATCGGCGCCTGCGCTGCTTGATTGCAGTCGATCTCAAGATCGGTAGCTTCGGCCACGAGACGCGGGGCAGATGAACTTACCTGAGCTACCTCCGCGACAACGTGGCGCTCGACGACGAATCCGACCTGATTGGTATCGTCCCGTGCGCCGGTCAAGGACGCCGAGGAGTCCACTACGCAACGGGAACACTCCCTGACAATCAGGTCTTTGTCTCACGTTACCCGACGCGTCGCCGACCGAAGAGCAGCCGCAGTACATGGCTTCGCGGACGAAAAGGAACGCCTCGCTCGAAGGCAGACGCCCAACTGACCGGTGATCCGCTGAGGACGCAACTCTCCGGAGAATCCGGATGGTTTGAACTTCGAGCGCAATCGCGAGGCCAGGCGCGAGTCAATATTCTCAAGCGCTCGGGCGGAGCGACCTGACGTTTCAGGCCGCGGTGACGAGTGCGGCGGCGTTGGAGGCCTGATGGCAACTCACCTGCGTGAACACCCGGCTGCTGACGCCAACCGCCGCGCTGAAGCCATCGTCGGTCGTGGCCGCCCGCACCCCGATCGAAGCCAGTTTTGCTCCCCGATAGCGCCGCCGAAGTCGCATCGCCTGCGCGAATTGCAGACGGCGACTGCGGAGCGCTGATCCGTTCTACCGGAACGAGTTCTGAAGATATCCCGTTGGCGCTGCTGATGGCGCTGCCGTTGACGATGGCGTCGATGCGGCCGGTCGGGTAAATGTCGCCGCCGCTCGGGTTGGCTGGCTACAGCGTGACGCCGGAAGCCTTCATCGGGTCCTGCCGTCGGTGTCGCTTTGGCGACGCTGATCACCATCAGCATTTCGGACTGTCCGGCAGAAGCGAAGGTCGGGTGCCTGGAGGGAAGACACTGCTGCTGAAGTCCGCGGTACTGGCGGGGTTTGCGCCGGCGCCCGAGACCGTCCGTGTCACCGTCGCTGGTCGCAGGTCGCCGCTGCCACGACGCAGCATCACGCTGAACGGCGTGCTGCCGGCATGGCCTCCCGGCGCCGAGAGCAGGCGGTGACCGCTTCGATCCACAGCGAACTGTCGTCGTTGCGGATGGTCGAGCTGACCTTGGTTCGCGTTGGTGTCGATGCCGCAGCCGCTGGCGTTCTGCAGGCGCAGATCGAAGGTTTCGTCGAACTCGAGCGCGGAATCGCCCGCGACGTCGACGTCCGATGTCCCACTGCGTGGCGCCCGACAGCATCACGTAGGTCATGGGAACGCCCGGGGTCCAGCCCACGAAGTCCGCTGCGTCGGGAGCAAACGGCCCGCCGCCGGCGAGCACTTCCAGCTGGAACGAGCAGATGCCGGTGGTCACCTGCGCGCGGGTTACGCGAAAGCGGTGCTTGGTGCTGAAGTACTGGCCTCCGTTGCGGTCGCCTTCGGGCCGCGTCAGCGACAGCACTGCGCTCGGGAAGAACGAGTCGTCGTTGATGATCTGGCCGGTGGCGGTGGAAGCGCTGCCGAGCCGGCCGTTGGTCGGCGTGCCGAGCGACACCGCGAAGCCTCGGTGTTCTCGGCCGAGGAGTCGCCGTTGACGTGGATGAGGAGGGTCGCCTCGGTCTGCCCGATGGCGAAGTGGACGGTGCCTCCGGCCCAGGTCGTGGGCGGGAAGTCGCCGGCGTCGGCCTGATGCGTACCATGACCCTCGGGCAGCCAGCCCACCGAACTCGGGACGCGCGTGTCACCGCTGCGAAGCACGCGGAACGAGAACGCCGTAGTGCCGCGTTGCCTTCGACCCCTGGATGCATCCACGGCCTCGATCGTGATCTGCGGCACCTGGTATTCGTAGGCGCCGATGTCGGCGACGTTGACCGCCGGGCCACTTCGCGCGCGAAGCCGGAGCCACGCTGGTCGTGGGCGTGGCCAGTCGTCGCCGCGATCGAGTGCCGGGCTGTTGCCGTTCAGCGCGCGCAGTTGCACGCAAACCGGGGCTTCGAACAGGCTGGCGCCGACCTGGTGGCGCAGCCGTAGTCGGCCAGGATGCCGAGGCCGCCATCGTTGTGGAACAGGTCGGGCCGCCGGCGTAGATCCGCCGGCGGGGTCGCCGAACTGGCTGTAATCGGCATACAGGCGCGGGTCGGTACCTGAGGCCAGGGCGTTGCCGGCGGCACCCGCGTTGTCGGTGATCAGGTGCTGCGCAACCAGCCCCAGGCATTGTGCACGCGCAACCCGCCGGGCTCGCCGACGTCGGTGGCCACGTTGTGCGCGATCGTGCTGTTCTCGATCCGGATCGGCGTGTCCAGTGCATCGATCGCCGCGAAGCCGCCGAGGTTGTTCACGATACTGCTGGAACCGATTTCGATCCGCTGGGTCACCACGGTCGGATCGCCGAGGCGCCAGTCGCCACCCCACCCGAGATCGCCGATCTGATAGGTACAGCTCCCTGCCCGGCCGCAGTGCCGTACCGCGGTTGTTCTTGAACCAGGTGTTCGAGACCGAAAGCGCGCCGCTGCCGCCGGGGGCGCGGGACACCGAGGCGTCGTGCCGCGGGTTGCCGGCGCCATCCCGGGTGCCGTGGCTGTCCTGCAGGCTGTCGCTGACCCAGCTCTGGGCGACGTCGTACTAAGAGCACGGCAGACGCGGACGGCGTCAGGGTGGTGCCGCTGCCACGCAGGGTGCTGTGCGCCAGCGTGAACGAGCTAACGTTCTGACCCAGAGCGCGCCGGCCTCGGCGTTGCTGCCTCGGCGACATTGCCCTCGAACTGCGAGCCTCGATGCGCAGGCTGTCGCCGTCGAGCATCCACACCGCACCGCCGGTCGCGTACTGGCCGGCGGCCCCAGTGTTGTAAGCGCGGTTGCTGTCGAAGTGCGAGTTGCGGATGGTGAGTTCGTCCACGTCTTCGGCGCAAACCGCACCGCCGCGACCGGCGCTGTCGCCAGCCACGTTCTCGGTGAAGGCCAGGTTGTCGATGATCACTCGGCTGGTAACGATGATGTTCGCGTCGTGCAGCCGGATCGCCCCGCCGCAGCCGATCGGCAACGCGATCGCGCGCCCGTCGCGCAGCAACAGGTTCTCGAAACGCAGCTCGTGCGCGAGACCCGGCGTCTGCAAGGTGAAGTCGGCGTGGAAGATGCGCGAGCTGTTGCCGCCGCTGATCTCCTGTCGTCCTGGCGGGCCAACGATGCGCAGGGTGCGCTTGATCACGATTTCGCCCCGCGCCAGCTGCATGGTGCCGAGGCCGGGCGCGATCTCGATCACGTCCATGCCCACCGTGCCCGCGACGCAGTCGATCCTGGCGCAGTAGTCGTAGTTGGCATTTTCCACCGCCTCGCGCAGCGAGCACGCGCCGTCGCCGTTGATGTTGTCGTCCCCGGCACTGTTCACCAGGATGGTGGCGGCGAGCGTGGGTCCCGAGGCAACCAGAGCGGCCACGAGTAAAGCGTGCAGACCGTGCCGGGCCGGCTGGAACAGGGATGCGAGCAATGGCTTCATGGCGAACTCCGTGTGGGATGGCCCTGAAGCGCAATCCGCATGCCAACGGCAACTCATTGATTTTGCGTGCTGCGGCTGCGCCTGGTTCGCGTTTGCGAACGCGCCGACGGGTGGCTTGAACGGATTTGTTCGAGTTTGCGAACCGTTGCACTCGGCGCATGATCGAGCACCGAGCGCACTTCGCCGGCCTCTGCCTGCTGCTCTTCGCCGCCCCTGCGCTGGCGCGCGACTGGCACGTGCGCACCGATGGCAACGACAGTGGCGACGGCACCCCGACCGCGCCGTTGGCGAGCCTGCGTGCGGCCCTGACCGCGCCGATCCCGGCGATGTGGTGCGCGTGCACGCCGGGACCTATTTCGAGACCGCGCCGATCGACGCCAACGCTGCGGGTACCTCCGGCATGCCGATCGTGGTTGAGCCGGCGGATGGCCTGCGCCCGGTGTTCGACGCCATTGGCATGGCCCCCGACAGCAACTTCGTGCGCGTCGGCGGCAGCCACTACATCTTCCGCGGACTCGAGTTCCGCAACGCGCGGCGCACCACGTTCTCGGTCTGGGGCGGACAGGACATCACCATCGAGGACTGCTGGTCCACCACAGCGCGCGGCGCGCTGTATCCGGGCAATGGCGCGGTGCGCATTCGCTTCCTCGACAACCGCGTCTGGCGCAACGTGCAGGTCAACAACCCGCCGGTCGAAGGTGGCGGCTGGCCGTCGGCGGTGAACCTCAGCGATGACGGCGACGTGGTGACGGGCAACCGGATCTTCGAGAACTTCGGCGAAGGCATCGGCCTCTACGGCCGCCACCACGCGGTGCGCGACAACCAAGTGCGCGACAACTGGTCGATCGACATCTACGTCAGCAATGCCACCGACAGCACGGTCGAACGCAACACGCTGCTCGCGCTCGGCACTCCGGAGTTCCTGCGCTTCGGCGCCGCGGCGATCGGCATCAACCTGGCGAATGAGAGCGCCAGCGATCCGATCCAGCTCGACGCCATCCGCATCGCCAACAATCTGATCGGCGGACCGCGTCGTCGCTGTCTGGGTCAGTGGAACGGTTACTCCGGCGTGCCGATGCACGCCGTCGAAATCCGCGCCAACACCCTGGCCTGTGCCGCCAGCGACGTCGCCTGGCACGCCGACGCCGGCGACCACGGCGGCAGCGTGTTCGCCGGCAATCTGGTCTGGCAGCGCAACCCGGTGCAGCCGGTCGCCAGCGTCAGCGGCAGCAGTGGCATCAGCTACGACCACAACCTCTGGTTCGGCGGCAACGCCCTGCCGGCCGCAGTGCAGGGCGCGGGCGACTTGCTCGCCGATCCGCAGCTCGCCAACGCCGACGCGCTCGACGCCGAAGGCTTCCTGCCGATCGCGAGCTCACCCGCCGTCGATGCCGCCGTGCCCGCGAGCATCGCCGAAGACCTGCACGCCCTGCCGCGCCCGTTCGGCCCCGCGCCCGATCTCGGCGCCATCGAGTATCGACCGCCGTTACTGCGCGACGGCTTCGAATAGCCGCACGATCGCAACACCACCGTATCGGTGCGCACCGCGTTGCGGTGCACACCCCTACGACGCCCGGCCCATCCATGCGCGTCGATGCGCGGCGATGCGCGTCGACTCGCGTGATCGAATGGACTCACCCCTCACCGAGGCGTCTAGGCGCCTGGAGTGGTGAACTGCGTGCACCACGACCAAAGTGAGAGGGCGAGCCCATGAACGAGTGTATGGCACGTGTGCGGACGTTGGCGATCGATCTGGCGAAGAGCGTTTTCCAAGTGGCCGGCGAGGACGAGCGAGGCACTGTTGTTTTCGAGGACCGGATCAAGTCGCGCGAGTCGTTTGTCGAGTTCCTGAGGACGCTGAAACCGCCGTTGGTGGTGCTTATGGAGACCGGCCCTGGCGCGCAGTCATGGGCGCGTGAGTTGCAGTCACACGGCATCGAGGTTTTCGTACTACCCGCACAGCGAGTGGAGGAGCATCGCAGCGGCGCCAAGAACGACCGCAAGGACACTTTCGCGATCCTGCGTGCGGGGCGCGACAAATCGATCCACGCAGTTCCGGTCAAGTCGGTGGAGCGGCTGACGATGCAGGCCTGCATCGGGTGCGTTCGGGGTACGTGTCGCGGCGTACGGCGATCAGCAATCAGATTCGCGGGTTGCTTACCGAGCATGGGCTGGTCTTCGCGCGCGGCGAGATGGCGCTGGTCGTTCGCCTGCGGCAGGTGCTGGAGGATGCGAGCTTGCCCATTCCCTTTCGGCTGCGCGATCTGATTGCGGATCTGTGGGCGGAGTGGGAATGCTTGGGCGAACGCATGGCTGCGCTCGACGCGGAGTTGCAGAGCGTGGCAACAACCGATCCACTGACGCGGCGCCTGATGACGGTTCCTGGTGTAGGGCCGATGACTGCGACCGCATTGGTGTGCAAGGACTTGAATCCAGAACGCTTTGCCAATGCGCGACAATTTGCGGCGTATTTTGGCGTCTCAGGTTCCGCAGTTCGCGCTGAAATCCAGGCGGTTTCGAGGGCCAGAATGCTTGAAGTGTCGCGGTTTTGCTGGGGTTCGTTGTGGATAAGCCGAAATTTCGTGTAGTTACACGAATGACCCCTACTGGCTATTGCAGGCTGGCGATAGGCGGGTATATGGTAGGCACATGTTCACGCGCATCTCCCGCTCCGGTGGCCGGGCCTATCTGCAGTTGGTTCAGGCGTACCGCAACGAGGCGGGCGATCCGCGATCGCGCGTGGTCGCGAACCTGGGGCGGCTCGATCAGCTCAACGAGAAGACACTCGCGCCACTGATCGCCGGGCTCGAGCGTGCCGCAGGGCGCGCGCCGCAGGTGGCCGAAAACGTGCCGGCCGTGGTGTTCGAGTCATCCAAGGCATTTGGCGATTTGTATGTGTTGCATGCGCTGTGGTCGGAACTGGGCTTGGCTGCGGCGCTGTCGCGCGCGCTGCGTTCGTCGCGGCGGCAGTTCGACGCGGCAGCGATGGTTCGCGCGATGGTGTTCAATCGCTTGTGCGAGCCGGAGTCGAAGCTTGGAATGCTGCGTTGGCTGGACACTGTGGCGATGCCGGAGATGCCGGCGGCGGTGACGCACGACCACTTGCTGCGCGCCATGGATGCGTTGATGGATCGCGTCGACGATGTGGAGTCCGCAGTGGCTGCACAGCTGCGACCGCTGCTCGACAGCGAGTTGTCGGTGGTGTTCTACGACTTGACGACGATCCGCATCAGCGGTGCCAGCGACGTCTCCAGCGATGTGCGCAAATTTGGGCTGAGCAAGGAAACTGGCGGTGTCGCGCGGCAGTTCGTGCTCGGCGTGATCCAGACGGCACAGGGTTTGCCGATCGCGCATCAGGTGCATGCCGGCAACGTCGGCGAAGTCACGACATTGATTCCGATGATCGAGGCCACGCTCAAGCGCTATGCCCTGAAGCGCGTCGTGCTGGTCGCCGACCGCGGCTTGTTGAGCCTCGACAACCTGGCGGCGATCGAAGCCCTGCGCACGCCTGCGGACAAGCCGATCGAATACATCCTCGCGGTGCCCGGCCGGCGTTACACCGAGTTCGCCGACACGTGCGCGCGGCGGAAATCAACGATGGCGTCGGCGAGTCGGTGTGGCAATCACGTCGCCTGGTGATCGCCCACGACGAAGATCGCGCGCAACGACAACACGCCGAGCGGCGCAAGACCGTCGAGCGCCTTGGCGATGAGGGCGAGCGCATGGCCAAGCGGCTGACGACGAAGATGCCGGACAGCCTCAGCGCGGGCGCAAGTCGAGTGACCGCCGCGCGTACCTGCGCTTCTCGGAACAAGTGAAAGCGCAAGGTCTCAGCCGCATCCTCAAGGCTGATCTCAACGCCGACCAGTTCAGCTTCGACATTGACGAGGATGCGATCCAGGATGCAGAGCAGTTCGACGGCAAACTGCTGCTGGTCACCAACACCACCTTCAATGCCGCCGACGTGGTTGATCGCTACAAGTCCTCGCAGACATCGAGCGCGGCTTCCGCGTCCTCAAGAGCGACATCGACATCGCGCCGGTGCACCACCGCCTGCCGGAGCGGATCCGCGCCCACGCCCTGATCTGCTTCCTCGCACTCGTCATGCATCGCGTCACGCGCCAGCGCCTGCGCGACAGCAAGAGCCCGCTGTCACCGACCCGCGCTCTCGCGATGCTCAAGCAAATCCAGAAACACCGCGTCGCCATCGATCACAAGCCCGTCAGCGGCATCAGCCGAATCAGCCCCGAGCAAACCGACCTGTTCAAAGCGCTCAATCTCCCCCCGCCACCCCAAGCCAACGCCTTGTAGTCACATTTTTGCCTGTTCGGCATCAATGAAATCAATGCTTTACGGCGCCAACTGCGGAACTTGAGCGATCCCGACGGCACCCGCGTGTTCGAGGCCGACATCACCATGTGGGTCACGCCGCGGAAGCGCTAAGCAGCGTCACGACAATCCGGCGCCCCGATCTTCTCCTCTCTCCCCCCGTGGGAGAGAGGCCGGGAGAGAAGGGGCGAACCGCGAAGCCGCTACCCGCGAAGTAGCTCGCGCATTCGGCCCGAAGGGAAGCGCTCCGCTCGTCCCGACCCCACCGTGACGCGTGCCGCACGGTTTTCTTTACTGACATTCAGCGCTAATCGTAAACCCATTAAACCGAATCACAAACTAGTCCGAAAATATTCTTGGGTGCATGCGCCATTGCGCACAGATCAAGTAAGCAAAACCCCAGCGCCACTTCCATGTGTGGGTTGTTTCAAACAATTACTGATGCTGTGTCGCCCCAGCCAAACCCTGACGGGCTTGGAATGGAGAGAAAACACTGTCAGGAAGTCGAGGACTAAGTGTACCAGTCTTCAGGTCCACAAAGTCCACCACCTGCACAGCACCCGTACCATTTCCACCAATACCAAACACCATCAGCTTTGGTGTACTGTCGATTGTCACCAGCGAAACATCTACTGGCGATCGTCCGACTTGTGCCACTTGCACCCAAGCCGAAGACGAAAGAGCACGCTTCCAAAGTGCTCCTTCTGTCCAGATGTACGCCATAGTAGTGCTTCGAGGTACATGGGTGGCATACAGCTCGCCACTCATTGGGCTTACCATAACAGCAAACGGCTCAAATGGCACTGGCTCCGTAGTCATACTCCAGTCGCTGAAGTTCAGATGAACAAGCGACTTACTCCTTGCATCGGCAAAGGTGCCGATGTTGGTCTTGGCATCGAAAGTGAAATCTGTCAGGCGATTGTTCGGACCCGGCAAATCGATGATGCGCACTTCAGGCATTGCACCTGAGTAGACGAGAGGAATGATAACGATAGCGCCTTTGAAATTGTCTCGGGCATTTTCGAACCATTGGAGAGTAGTGACGAGGTAGTTGCGAGCAAGATGAAGTTCGCTGTCACCCACATAGTACTCTCGGTAGGCTTCCGGCACTGTGTACTGCCACACATAGCTGTTTGTGGCAGGATTGTAGGCATGGAACTTAGTTGTATTGGTTACCGACATCGCATACACGATACCTGTTTCCTCATCAACCTTGATCGCATACCAACTTCGGTCTACAACCACCGCAGACTTCGGGAGTACGATCGGCGGAGTGATTTGGTTGCCACTGCTTCCATACTCCACATAGCCACCATTTGCACGAGTGATAGCAAACACACCCCTGTTTGGATTGGCATCAAAGCCACCCGTAAAGGTTTGGTCTACCAAACTCGAGTAATGGAGAGCTGGCGTGTAGCCTTCGATATTGATCTGGGGTCCATTGAGAGTGAATCGCGACAGATCATGCACCTGAGCCTGAATGAAAGGCCCGGCAAATGGCCACGCTTCTTGTGGAAGCATCGAAGCCCTTGTCGTCTGGATGATCTTTTCGGTCATCGACGGGACACAGAAGACCCCAGCCTTACGGCCAGTGCTGTCCATATCCCTGCTTGCAATTTCCCAGCCCGGCACCTGCTTGAGGTCGACCATATAGGCCGCATCATTTCTGGTGCTGAACTGGTGATTGCCGTCGTTGAAACGCACCGCCAAAGACACACTTTCCGGCTGATGAGGTTTTGACGCCCCACCATTGTAGAAACGAATCATCGCGGTCAGACCGCTTTGTTTTTCGTTGCCACACGCCTGAGGAAGCGGGAGCTTCCCTTCGGCAAAACCAGGAAGGGGTGACATAACAGCAAACTTCTCACCTTCATCCCTGTAGAGATGCGGGTACTGACGCAGGATTGTAAGTACCGACACATTGTTCCCCGGCGACGCTTCGTACATTTCGTTTGCAGCCACGTAAACATGGCTGTTTGTCGGAAGAATGTAGAAACGCGTGACGGCAAACGTGTCAGGCGTACCGAGCTTGAAAACTTTCCAGGTACGCCCACTCGGACGCCAATTTGTGGCATCACAATCAGGACGACCAGAAGTTACGCAATTCTGATAGACCTGATCGAGCCACCTGGCTTCCGACTGAGTAACACCTTCCCACGTCAAGGTTGAGGTGTCTGCCACCACGACCTTGTGGTTGGGACCAATATTGCTAGAACCATACGGAATCGCAATCTGGTCAATGTGGTACTCACGAAGCGTGGTGAGGTCTTGCGGACCCCACACATACGCCTGAGCTGAACCAAGAGACACAACTGTGGCGATGAGGGCCGCCACAACCCGGGCGATTACGTTCATGATTCTCTCCCCAAAAGACAGGAATTCCAGAGCGCCACCTGTTTGGCGCAGAATCTGCAGTTGCTTGCTCAATCTCGTGGCCAATTGGTATTCATTCTACGATAAGCGGACGCCAGCGCACTACCCTACGTCAAGATCCTTGTCCACCACACGAAACGAGGCAGACCCGTCTTTCCATCCGTATCAACTCCATTCGGCACAACCCGCGGGGTGTTCGCTACTTATCGCCCCGGCGCCTCAACGCTAACGCAAATTGTCTCTTTCGCGGCCTTTTCTGAGAATGAGCTACTTTGAAGATCCATCGTTGCCTCTACGCGTATGATGCTTCCCTGTTCTTCTACAACAATGCTAATAGCGGAGCCCGGCAGACCCGCAGTAACGGTCCCCAGTTCCTTGTTTGAATCCATGTTTGTCCAACCCCGTTTTGCGGTTGCTTGTGCAACTTTGCGAAACGCCTGATCATACGAGATACCTTCAAACGTTTGCCAGGAGCTCGCTTTTTTCGACTTCATGTCGAGCATGCGAAAACCTCGCCCGCTAAAGTTTGTTACGCAAGAGCCCTGTGACTTATTCTTGCTTTCTCTGTCCTCTTTTCCTGCTGCCAAGCTAACATCAGACGGCGCGTATATCATTGCGAATGCCAGGAAAACTAAAATAATCTTCATAATGTGACTCCGAATGATTGGCCAACAGTTTTCCGAATTGGTACCGAATCTCAGTAACTAATCGCGTGACGGGTTAATCGCGAACCCACTACCCCTCGAACCCATCCGTGAAAATAAGCGGTGGCGCACTGATTGAACGGACGGCGCCGATGATTCGCACCATGGGCAGGGACGCCGTTCCTCCTGCCGACAACGAGACATTCGCGCTTCCGATCTCGAAGCTTCCCTGCAGGCTGGTTGCGGTTGCACCCATCGGGATGTCGAGCACCATGTTCCAGGTTCGGGTCGTGCCCGCCGACATCGCGTACAGGGTCGTGGCGGTGCACTCCCAGCTTGTGGGCGAGGCCACGGTGCATGCCGACGCTGAGGTATCCCCACCTTTTCGCGCGACGATGCCCTGCGAAATCAAAGCGATAGCTTGCGGAGCGACATGAGGTCGGTAATCGTTCGGGTGTCTAGACCAAGGATCACCGACGCTCATGCGCCCCAGCGCCATCTTGCCGCAATGCCTCCCCTCTGTCTTCTCCACCCTGCACGCAGCAACCGCCACCGTGCTGCTCAAGGCGCTCGATGCACTGGCTAGTGGTAGCTGGTTGACCATGACCGAGATCGCGCGCCACTGGCCCGGTGCGATGCGCGTCGCCGCACCACTCAAGGCGATCGACCGCCTGCTGCGCAGTGCACCGCTGGAGCGACAGCGTGCCGCTATCTACCAGGCGATGTTGCGTTGGCTGATCCGCGAACCCCACCCGTTGATCGTCGTCGACTGGTCCGACCTCAAGCCCGATGGCAGCTTCAAACTGTTGCGCGCCGGCCTGGCGGTGCGCGGGCGAACGCTGACGCTCTGGGAAGAAGTCCACCCCGAGAAAAGCGCCGGTTCGGCAGTCGTGGAGCGCGCCTTCCTACGCGAGCTGGCGAGCTTGCTGCCGCAAGGTTGTCGACCGGTCATCCTGAGCGACGCCGGATTCCGTCGACCATGGTTCACGGCAGTCACCGCACTCGGCTGGGATTACGTTGGACGAGTGCGCGGCACGGTCCATGTGCAGCCCGTCCGGAAGGCTGCGATCAACGCCGCCGACTGGTTGCCGTGCAGCGCGCTCCACGAACTGGCCTTGCCGGAACGCAGCCGTGAACTCGGTGCCTTTCATCTCGGGCGCACCAAGACCGTAACAACGCGGATCGTTGTCCACCAGTCGCGGCCGAAGGGGCGTCGCGCCTTGACCCGGCGCGGTGCGCGTCGACGCGACAGCACCAGCCAGAGCGCTGCCCGCTCGGCACGCGAACCGTGGGTTCTCGCCACATCGCTTCCACCCGAGCGCGGCACACCGGTGCAACTGGCGTGCCTCTACCAGCGCCGCATGACCATCGAGCAAGGCTTCCGTGACCTCAAGAGCGGAACCTTTGGCGCCGGCTTCGAACACAGCCTGACCCGGAAAGACTCCCGCCTCTCCAACCTGCTCCTGCTGTTCGCACTCGTGCAACTCGCGACCTGGCTTGTCGGACTGCACGAAGAACACCAGGGCCGCGGCGGCAGGCTCGAAGGCAAAAACACCTGCGTGCGCAGCCACCACTCCACCATGCGCCTCGGCGTCGAAGTCCTGCGCCGACCCGCTTGGTGGCCGTCGCCGCATCAACTCCTCCGCTTCCTCTCGCACCTGGCGCATGGCGCTCCACCCCCGCTTCAGACCTGCCCGCTATCATGAAAAACGGGGATACCTCAGATGCCGACGGGTTCATCTGCGCCACCACCGTTCCGCTCAGGTCATCGTAGATGCCGATTTGCGTGAAGTCGTTGTCGATGTTGCCGAGCGTCCACGCCGTTCCTTCGCCGGTCACCATGAATTTCACGCTGTTCACCGTGGCCGAGCCGGTTCCGGCGCTCATTCCCACGGTGGTCTGCATCAGTGTCTGGTCGTTGGTTCCCTTGATGATTCCGGTGGTCGGCGAGCCGGCCGCGAGCGTCATCGAAGGTGCGGGCGGCAATACCAGCTGCCGTGTCGCACCATACACAGCTGCCGCGGGAAAGGTGAAAGATCCGCCCCCTGGCAGCGTGGTGTTTGGTGTGAGGGTCGGCATGAATCCGACGCGCAGCGTGTCGGCTACGCCATTGGCAGCGACGTTCAATATCACCTGAAACTCGCTCGAGCTGTTTACCGGAATCGAATACGTGACTGGAACAGTGCACTCAAAACGATCCGCCGTGACCGAGACATCCACACACGCACTCGGGTTGAACTTCGGCACGGGAATATTCCCGATGCCATCGAACACGCCGATTTGCGTGAAGTCGTTGTCGATGCTGCCCAGAGTCCAGGCGCTGCCGCCGGTCTTTTCAACGACCATCCTCATGGCAGTAAACGAAACGCTGCCACTTCCTGCACCTACGGCAAGATCGAACTTTCCACCGAGCACGTTGATGGCCCCTCGCGGAATGTCTCCCGTCGGCGAACTTGCAGAAAGCGCCATTGTGGGCTGAGGTGGCGGGTCCTGAACCGCACGTTGACCACCTTGAAATTGACTACTTGGAATAGTGGCCATCCCGCCACCGGTGATTTGCACGTTGGGACTTGTCGTAGGAACAAATCCTTGACGCAAGATACTCAGCGGTGAAGCGAGTGGAATGTCAATGAATACTTGCCACTCAGCAGTTCCAGCCGGTGGCAATGTGAAGCTGAGTACAACGTCGCATTGCCACAACGTGGAGGTGAATGTTGCGCCCACGCACGATGCGGGATCGATCGTGGCCAGCGTGTTGTTGGACCCGTCCTTGATCCGGACATTCGAGAAGAAGCTGTCGATGTTTCCGACTGACCAAGGGCTTCCCGGCACGACCTTGTTGAATTGCAGCCTTGCCATATTCCACGTTGCGCCGGTAGTCGATGACAGGGCAAACCGTGCGACCTCTTGATCATTCACGCCTTTGATCAGTGGACCACCTGGTGAGGACGGCGAGACCACCAACGTTGTCTGCCCGAGGGCAGACTGTGTGATGAGAAGGAAGAACAATGCGACCAGCGCTCTCATGACTCCCCCTGGATCAACCGACCTCTCCCTGCGGAGACAGCTGCAGCGCCGCCTTGCCTGCGGCAAGCCCGGCGCGCCGCGGCAAGGCTAGCGGCAGCGCACTTGCATCAGTGGAACCACAATTGGCGAACGTGCACCTTCGACGGTCACGAATCGGACGACGACGTGCTGGCGATCGTCGCGGTGCGGAAGGCGGCGGCAGCACGTTGTCGTTGGTTCGGATCCGGATGCAGGCAGCCGTCGATCAGCATGCGCCACGGCTCGGGCAGGGAGTCGGCCAGGGCATTGCGCGGCGGCCCCTGGGGGCGCAGCAGCGAAAGTCGGCGGTGGTGTTCATCGAGCCCCTGCCAGGCCCAGGGCAGAGCCTGCGTCATGGTTTCATGTGCGAGCACCCCGAGGGCCCACCAGTCCGCAGCCGCTGTGGGCTGCTCGCAACTGAGCGACTCGGGTGAGAAATAGGCCGGTGTTCCGACGATCGCATCGGTCGAGGTCATGCGCGTGTCGGCGTCGGGCTGCAGGGCGACACCGAAGTCGATCAGAACCGCGCTGCCATCGGCTCGCACCAGCACGTTCTGCGGCTTGACGTCGCGATGCACGAGGCCGCGTCCATGAACCGCGAACAATGCCTCGATCACGCCGAAGACGATGGTGCGAGCTTGCATCTCCTGCAGACCTTGCTCGATGCAATGATCCAGGCGGTGCCCGCCGATCCATGGCATCGCCAGGAAGTAGCCTTGTGCGCAGGGACCATGCGCCAGCAGCGCCACGACATTCGGATGCTGGATCGTGCCCAGCACCTCGGCCTCGCGCCGCAGCCGCGCGAGCCTCTCGATCGACGCCTCTGACCGGATCACCTTGATCGCGCTCCAGTCGGCATCGCCTTGGGCCTTGCCGAGGAACACGCGCCCCATGCCGCCCGCACCCAACACTGCCAGGCACCGATAGGGACCGATCACCGTCGCTTCCTCCTGGAGGATGACGGCCAAGGGCTTGCATGCCGGCGCATATTGGGCGAAGGCTTCGCGCTGCAGGCGCCACCCGAGCCCCTTGGTGTCGATCAGTCCGCGCTGCAGCAGGCGCTCGATGCAACGTTCGACGGTCGCCGCGAACGCGGCGACGCCGCCCGTCTCCTGCAACACTAGGGTCTGCGCCGCACGCAACTCGATTCCCTGCGCGCAAGCCCCGAGCATGACCCTCTCCAGCGGTTCCAGTCCGATCCACTCTCCGGTGAGCGCATGCTGTAGCCGGTCGTGCGCCTCCTGCGCCGCACGCCGCGCGCGACGCGCTTTCGCCGCGAGCCAGGCGCTGAGTCCGAGCAGCGCGAGCAGGACGCTCCCGAGCAGCGGCGCGAACCACCACTGTGCATAGACGGGCAGACGGGCGCGCAGGGTGATGGTGCTGTAAGGACCGGCCAACCCGTCCTGGCGGAATTGCACCTGCACCGTAGTGGTCGCGGACCGAAGGAACCCCAATTCGATGCGTCCGGGTCGAGAAGCCTGGACGGCCGCCGCCGAATCGACGCGGTACCAGGTCTCGATGCGCTCCGGATCCTCATTCGTCGCGAGGCGCAAGGTGACCGGATGCGCTGCATCGAGCGTGTCCGTTCGAGCGACTTCGCGGTTGTCGACCAGAACCGCCGCAAGACCCGGGGCCGCAAGACCTTGCGACGGTGGCGCACGTGCCACGACCAACCCGCCCGGCGTGGCGATCCGCAAGCCGCCGTCGGGCGTCGCCACGGCGGCCGGGAAATTGTCTGGATGCGCCGGCGGGTCGACCAGCCCTTCGCGCGCGCCGTAGCCACGCCAGGCCGGCACGCCACCGTCGGCCATCGCTTTCCACGAAACAATCCAGAACACCTGGTTGTGGTCGACCATCACCGGGGCTGCCCAGAGCGTCGGCTGCGCAGGGTCACCGCTGGCCGCGATCATTGCGAAACGCTGGGACGGCAGTCCCTCGGCAATCCCGTAGCGCTGCAGACCGCCGTCTGCTGATCGCCGAACCAGTCCGGAGCCATCGGTCGCCAGCCAAACGTCGCCGTTTTCGAGCACCACCAACGAACGAATCGTCGCGGCATCCAGGTCGCGCGTGTCGATGCTCTCGGGCACCACGGCGGAACCCGTGGCTGGAATGCGCCACAGCCGGTCGCCCACCACCCACAGATGCCCGCCTTCGGAAACGATTTGGCGGATCGGTCCACGCACGCTTGCCAGCGCCTCGGCTTCTTCCGCGAACAGCCGGTACAAGCCGTCGGTGGTTCCGATCCAGACTTGCTGCGAAGCATCCACGGCCAGGCCGGTGATCGCGCGACCCTCACCCAGCGTGGCCGACAGATCCATCCGTCGCCACTGTCCGCCCTTTCCGCGATGGATCTCGTGGTCGGCGGCAACCAGCAGCGAACCATCGGCAAGCGCTACGACAGATCGCAGCGTCGCGGCATTCGGCGGCGGGAGGATCGCCAACTGGGTGCCCGACTCGGAGAACTGCGACAAGCCGTGAAACCTCGCGGCCCAGATGCTGCCGTCCGCACCACGCGTAACCGCATTGGCGTGACCATCGCCATAGCTCCCCGGATCGAGCCATCGCTGGTGGATGGGGACATCGCGAAAGACCACGGCTCCACGCCACAAGCCAACCCAGATCGAACCTTGCCGTGTCTCGTGCAACGCCGTGGCGATGCGAAACGGCAGCGCCGCGGCGCGACGCTGCACGCCACCGCGAGGCGTATAGCGCACGACGCCGGTGTCGCCCAATCCGGCGATCCACAATCCGCCGTCGCGATCCAGCAGAATCTGCGACTCGTAGCCCAGTTGCGCCGGCTCGCCACTCTGTCCCTTCGGCACATCGGTCAGGGTGGTGACGTTGCCCTGCACGCTCATCCAGCGCACTTGGTCGCCACCGACAGCAGCGGCCCCGTCCACGCCGACGTCAAAATCGGCGAGGTACTTCAACCCGTTGGCGAGTCGGGCAAATCGCGCATCGGCGACCAGCTCGTCGGTCTCGGTGAGCCGCAGCACTTGTCTGGTGCTGGCTGAAACGCCTTCGAGCAGCAGCGTCTGTCCATTTCGAACCTTGATGCGAGACACCCACACGGCGGCGCGCGAACCGGACAGCCGATGCAGCTGCTCCCCGTCGAGTACCGCCAAGCCGTCGTCGATCGCCACCAGAACGCGCCCGTGGTGATCCAGACCGAAGGCGTGGATGCGCTGCGTCTTCGCGACGCGCTCGAGCCAGGCTCCATCGCGCCATTCGTGCACGCCGCCGTCCAGATCCAGCGCGCGTACGCTGCCATCGCGGGTAGCGAGCATGCTGCGCACCGCCAACGCCCGACCCGCCTCCTGCAGGCGCATGTCCTGCCACTCGAAGCCATCGTGGCGGTGCACTCCCGAGGACGTGCCCAGCCAGACTTGCCCCAGCCGGTCCTCCGCAATCGCTGTCACCGCCGCGCGGCGCGGTAATACACTGCGATGCGAGAACACCTCCATTTCAGTGTTCAACAGGGGACGCTCAACGTCGATGGCCACTGCAGCCTGCGCCAGCAACAGCGACGCGAACGCGAACGCGAACGCGAGCCCGCGCCCGATTCGCCGCAGCAGTCCAGCACTCTCGCGGCGACGGGTGGCGCGCTTCATCATGCTTCTGATTCCAGCACTTTCCGCCTGCGCTGACCACAACACTGCCGCCGCCCCTGCACCCTGGATCCTGCCACCGGCCGCCCCAAACCGCTCGCCCTTCGCCGGCCACTGGGTGAATCCGCAAGTACCGACGCAATCGCTACAGGTCACCATTCTGCCTGACGGCCGCGTCGCAGCGGAAACCCGCGGCGAAACCGCCAGCCTGATACTTCACGCCACCATCGAGTCCGACGTACTGCGCATCAACCAAGGCGACGGCCTCCTCACCCTGCAACCCCCTTCCCCCGATCGCCCAAACTGCCTACAAGGCACCACCCAACGCCCCGGCGCCCAAACCGGAACGCGGGTGGAGTTGTGCAGGGGCGAGGGCTGGTAGCCACGAATCCTTGACCCAATCAATTGGCAAGTAGCCTGTAGACATTGTTGCTGAGCAACCAAGCGACTGGCGTCCCGAACGTACCAACAACGAGTGCCGACAAAGCAGCAGCGACCCTTCCTTTGACGATAACGACAATAAGCAGAACGCCGCTCACGCTTAGCGCCAAGATCCCGAGCAGAGTAGATACGAGCGGAATCGGAATCAGAAAAAGTACCCAGCCCAAGAGCATGGTTACCCACATTGCCCGAACCGGTGCCGTACTTGTTTCCATCACCTCAGCTTCCTCCGTCACCTCAGCTTTCTTCGAAGATTCCGCACGTTCAGCGCGGACGATCCACGCCTTGCACGAAGGCTAGCCGCTGCGCGCGCACAGGAGTGGTGCCAGAATTGGCTTACTTCGTCGACTGAACCAGTGCGGTGAAGGCTTCGCCGTGGACTTCGGACCAGGTGAATCCGGCGGTTTCAACGAGGGCCTTCAGGCCGCCGCGTACTTCGCGGGCGCGGACGTGGCGGTCGAGGGCCTTGCAGGTCTTGCCAAGGCGGCGGGCGACTTCGCGTAGGTCGCGCAACTCGCGGATCAACTCGATGATGCCTTCTGGATCACGCATGGCGCGGGCTTGGCTTTGCAGCGGTCGCATGCCTGCGGCGTGGATGAAACTGGTGAGACTGCCGCGCGTGGGGAACACGTCGCCGAGCAACCGTTGCGCCTTGACGACGTTCCCGGCAGTCGCCCACAGCGCGTCACGCGTGCGCAACCACAAGTGCGAGGTCCGCGCCTGTGGCGATGGGGCCTCGCGCGCTTCGATACACGACAGCGCCGCTGTGGCGGCCAGCGAGACCAGACGAAAAGCCTCCAGCCGCACCGGGTCGAACGCATCACGACTGCCGCGGCGATCGGCATGGATGGCACCCATGAATCCCTCTGACTCCCCGATCAAGTCCAGGCGCTGAATCGGAATGCCAACGGCGTGGCGAATGTCGTTGCGCACCACGCTTTCGGAACTCTGTCCGGTCAGCCGCACAACCTCGAACAGCACCTTGTTTTGCTGACGCACCCGTTCCAGCAAGGTCACCGATCCGAACAAACTGATTTGCTTGTGCGACAGCGGCCGCTCGCCATCGGGCACATACCCGGTCCATTTGCCACTGCTGCGTTCATACATCGCCACCATGGCGGTGTCCGCATCCAGCTGACCACGCGCCACCGCCGCCAACTGCGAAAGCGCCTCGGTGCGCGTATGCAGTTGCGGCAGCCGGGCGAGGAACTGGCCGAGCTTCATGTCGTCTTGCCATTCAGTCGAAGTCATCGAACCCGCTCCTTGGCAGTCACGAGGACTATTGTGCCGGCACCTGCGCGCCCACACCCAAGACCTTCCCTCTCCGGTGCGCAGGCCAGGGTTTGATCAGCCCCGGCGGCCAGCCATGCGGGCAGAGCGAGTCGCCGGCGCCTGCAGGCGCCGACTTGAAAATCATCGCCGTAGACCCATGCGTCATTGGCCGCCAGAGCGAAACCGCAGGCGATTGGCCCGATCCCGACCGGCAACCAGCGGCCGTCCATGCAAAGGACCGATACTGCACTTGCTTCAAACGTCTGGCGCGGCATGGGCCACCGATTTGCCTGGGATTTCATGGTTGCTTCGGCAAGTGCGTTGGTCGCAATGCCTGAAGCTGCGGCGAGGGAACCGACCCGTGCCGCGCCGCCGAACAATCCCGGGGTGGGGCACTGAACGCAGTCCCTTGCGCCCATTGCTGATGACGCTGCACAGATCGGCCCCGTCGCCAATCGCAGGGTGCGCGAGATCGGCCGCCAATGGTGGCTTCAGTATTGGCGTAGGAGCCTCCCTCATCCGGCGCTGCGCGCCACCTTCTCCCGGGGGGAGAAGGAAAAGCAATGGCGTCGCACGATCTTCTCCTCTCCCCGTGCAAGCGCGCTCCGAAAGTGATGAGCCACACGGGCGCGTCAGTTCCGCGGCTGCGCCGCTTGAACTGATCTACATTGGGATTCGACGCGCGTTGGGGAACAGGTTGAGCTTGGAAACTCCCTATGCCTCGCGGTGGCGTTGGATCAGGTCACGCATCGCCTCCGAGACCGCGAACTGGTCCGGGGTGTAGCCGCGTTCGGTTTCGGCGTTGGGGTTGGCGCCGGCTGCGAGCAGCAGCCGTGCGGCGGAGAGGCGGTCATGGCGAGCGGCGAAGTTGAGCGGGGTATTGCCATCGCCATCACTGGATTCGAGGTCGGCGCCGCGTGCGATCAAGGCACGCACCAGCGCGTCGTCCGGGCAGTGGCGCATGGCCGCGTGCAGCATCGAGATCTCTGGGCAGGTGCCGTTCGCGTCGGCGCCATCGGCGAGCAGCCAGAGCGCGGCGTCGGCATGGCCGTTGCGGATCGCTGCGGCGAGCGCGGTGCTGCGATGCCAGCCGCTGCCGAAGACGCGGCGCGCGCTGACCCGATCCGCCTCGACCAGGCGACGCATCGCGGCGACGTCGCCGAGACTCGCGGCGCAGAGCAGATCGTGTGCGGCGCCGAGCCGCAGCAGCTGCTGCACCGTCTGCGCGTGGCCATGGAAAGCGGCGACATCGACGCCCGGCTCGCCCTGCGCCGTGCGCGCGGTGGCCACTGCCAGCGCACCGATCTGATCGGCGAACAGGGACAACACCGCATCGAGTCCGCCGCGCGCGGCCGCAGTCACGGCGTTGTCGCCTTGCGCACCATGCCGCAGTGGATCGACGCCGAGCACGATCAGGTCACGCAGCAGCCGCAGGCGCACCACGGCTTCACGCGGCGACCAGTGCGCGCCGCAGCCGCGCACGAACAGCAGCAACACGTTGCTGCCTTCGTGGTCGCGAACATCGACCGCGGCGCCGCGTGCGAGCAGGGCATCGAGGCCGGCGGCACAGGTATTGTAGGTCGCGGTCATCAGCGGCGTCTGTCCGGCATCGTTGCGCGCGTCGATGTCGGCGCCGCGACGGATGACCTCGTCGAGCAGACCATGCACCGGCGGATACGGTGCCATGCAATGCAACAGCGTCTGTCCGATCGGGCCGACGTCGCGCACGTCGACTCCCGCAGCGAGCAACTCCGCGAGCGCCGCGGCATTCCCGAAACGCGCCGCCAGATGCGCGGCGGGCTCGCCAAAGCTGTCGTAGCAATCGGGTGACACGCCCTGCTGCAGCAACCTGCGCAAGGCCTCGACCCTGCCGCCGACCGCCGCCGACAACAGCGCCTGTTCCTCCGGCGAGGATGCTGAATGGCGACGGTCGCCGCTCATTGCGCCGACTCCGATCTCCATACCGCACTCATGCCCGCCCTCCCGAGGCAACCGCTCGGGCACAAGGCTAGCGCAGGACCGAGTGCGCGAGTGTCCACCGCTGTGCTGGGGGGCTTTGCGCTAGCCTGCAGACTCATTCGGAGTTGGCATGGACACCACATCGCCCCGGCGGCTTGCAGTGCAGGGCATGAGCTGCGCCTCCTGCGTCGGCCGGGTCGAGCGCGCGTTGCTGCGGGTGCCGGGGGTGGTGGCGGCGAGCGTGAACCTGGCGACGGAGTCGGCGCAGGTGCAGGCCGATGCAACGGTGACGGTCGAGGCGCTGCTCGCGGCCGTGGTCGAGGCCGGCTATGCCGCGACCGTACCCGCCGCGATGGAGCAGCCGGATGCGGACGCGGCGATAGCGCGCGACGCGCAGGAGTGGGGTCACTTGCTGCTCGCGGTGTTGCTGTCGGCACCGCTGGCCCTGCCGATGCTCGGGCTGCTGTGGGGCCAGCACTGGGTGTTGCCGGCGTGGCCGCAATGGCTGCTGGCGACGCCAGTGCAGTTCTGGCTGGGCGCGCGTTTCTATCGCGCTGGCTGGGCGGCGCTGCGTGCCGGTTCCGGCAACATGGACCTGCTGGTCGCGCTCGGTACCACTGCCGCCTATGGACTCAGTATGTGGCAGTGGTCGGCCGGACACGCGCACGGGGATGCGCCGCACCTGTACTTCGAGGCATCGTCGGTGGTGATCACGCTGATCCTGCTCGGCAAGTGGCTGGAGTCGCGCGCGAAACGCCAGACCACGGCGGCGATTCGCGCACTGCAGGCGCTGCGACCGCTCACCGCGCGAGTGCTGCGCGACGGCGTCGAACTGGAGCTCGCGATCGCGTTGCTGCGGCTCGGCGATCGCGTCGTGGTACTGCCCGGGGAACGCATCGCGGTCGATGGCGAGGTGGTCGAGGGCGAGAGCCAGGTCGACGAGTCGCTGCTCACTGGTGAGTCGATGCCGGTGCCGAAGCAGACCGGCGAGCGCGTCACCGGCGGCGCGATGAATGGCGAGGGGCGGCTGCTGGTGGAGACGCGCGCGCTCGGCGCCGAGACTGCGCTGGCACGCATCATCCGCCTGGTCGAGGACGCGCAGGCGAAGAAGGCGCCGATCCAGCGACTGGTCGATCGCGTCAGCGCGGTGTTCGTGCCGGTGGTGGTGGTGATCGCCATCGCCACCCTGCTGTTCTGGGGGCTCGCGCACGGTGACTGGCCGACGGCGGTACTGAACGCAGTCGCGGTGCTGGTGATCGCCTGTCCGTGTGCGCTCGGGCTGGCGACGCCGACCGCGATCATGGCCGGCACCGGCGTCGCCGCGCGTGCCGGGATTCTGATCCGCGATGCCGAAGCGCTGGAGTTGGCGCGCGATGTCGCGGTCGTCGCCTTCGACAAGACCGGCACGCTGACCGAAGGCCGCCCGCGTCTGCTGCAGGTGCAGGCATTCGATGGCGACGAGGCGCTGCTGATCGGCCTCGCGGCGGCGTTGCAATCAGGCAGCGAACATCCGCTGGCGCGCGCGGTGCTGGTCGCAGCGCGAGCGGGGCATCGCCATCACGGCTGCGCCGAGGTGCGCGCGATCGCCGGCCAGGGCGTGCGCGGTCGCGTCGCCGGGCGCGAGCTGTCGCTCGGCAATGCCCGCCTGATGCAGGCGGCTGGCATCGATCTTTCGTCGCTGCAAGCGCACGCCGATGCACAGGCCGCGCTCGGCCGCAGCGTGGCGTGGCTGGCGACGCCGGACGCGGGCGTGCTGGCGCTGCTCGCGTTCGGCGACCGAATCCGCCCGCAGTCGCGCGCGGCGATTGCCCTGCTCGCAGCGCGCGGCCTGCGCACGGTGCTGATCTCGGGCGACAACCGCGGCGCGGCGATGGCGCTCGCGCGCGAGGCCGGCATCGCCGAAGCCGACGTGCACGCCGAGGTCGCACCGGGCGACAAGGCAGCGTTGCTGGATCGACTGAAACAAGGCGGCCGCGTGGCCATGGTCGGCGACGGCATCAACGACGCACCGGCGCTGGCCGCGGCCGATGTCGGCATCGCCATGGGCAGCGGCACCGACGTGGCCATGCAGACCGCCGCCATCACGCTGATGCGACCCGACCCGCGCCTGGTCGTGGATGCCATCGACCTGTCGCGCCGCACCACCCGCAAGATCCGCCAGAACCTGTTTTGGGCGTTCCTCTACAACGTCATCGGCATCCCGCTCGCCGCCGCCGGCCAGCTCGACCCGGTCATCGCCGGCGCCGCGATGGCGTTCTCCAGCGTCAGCGTCGTCGCCAACACCCTGCTGCTGCCGCGGTGGCGCTCGACCACGCGGCGCACTCGGGCGCGTCGCTGCTAGCATCCCCGCCATGATCGATTGGTCCACCTGCCCGGAAGTCGAACGCGACGCGGCACGCCTTGGCGGCGCCTGGACCTTTCGCGGCACGCGCGTGCCGGTGTCGGCGCTGTTCGAGAATCTCGAAGAAGGTGCACGCGTACAAGACTTCATCGCGTGGTTTCCCGGCGTGTCTGCGGATCAGGTGCGCGCGGTGCTCGAGCACGCCGCACGCAGCGCCGCCGCGGCCTGATGCGCATCCTGTTCGACCAGGGCACACCCGTGCCGCTGCGCGTGCCTTGATCGGTCACGAAGTCATCACCGCCTACGAAGCGGGATGGGCAACGTTGCGCAACGGCGAACTCTTGCTCGCCGCCGAGCAAGCCTGTTGCGGTGTTGCTCACCACCGACACGAACTTGCGCTACCAGCAGAATCTGGCTTCCAGGCAAATCGCGATCGTCGTGCTACGAACGACCCGCTGGCCGCGCATTCGTCCAGCAGCTGCCGCGCGTACTCGACGCCATCGCCCGCTGTAGGCGCGGCGCCTATCTGGAAGTCGAGTTCGATGCCTGAATCCGTGCGGGCCATGCCTAAAACCGATACGACAACCCGACCGTGAAGATCGCGTCGCCCCAGCCGTCCTGGCCGGGTTGGCCGGTGTCGTTGAGGTCGTAGCGGAAGCGCAGGTCGCCGCGCAGCAGCAGCTTGCCGTTGTCGGACAATTCCCAGGAGCCACCGGTGCCGACCTGCATCATCGCGTCGCGACCTTCGGTGATGCCGCTCGGCGCCTCGAACTCGGAGACGCCGACGCCGACCAGGATGTAGGGGTCCACAGCGGTTCGCGGTTCACTTCGAGGTAGTTGACCGCGAACGTGGTGTGGCTCAGGCCACAGTCCATCGAGAAGTCGAGCTGGTCGGCACCGAGTTCGAACTCGATCACGCGCTTGTCATCGAGCGTGCGCGACAGCGTCAGCACTTCGGCCGAGCCATCCAGCCGAAACGAGTTGTCGGTGATCATGCCGCCGATGCGCGCACCGGAATTCCCATTGCGCGTCGTCACTCGCACGCGCTGCGGCGTTGCCTGCGAGCAGCAGGGCGAGCACGACCAGGCAGTATCGAGCCACTTGTCTCATTCCGGATCCCTGCGTTGTTCCGATGATCGCACCGCGCGCCAACTGAACCACATCGTCGCCAGCGATGCGACCCCGGCCATGGCCGCAAAGGTCGCGACGCCGAATCCGATGCCGCGCAGGCCGAGCATGGCGAAGCTGGTCAGCACGTCGCCGGCACGCCACACCGCGGTGTCGATGAAGGCCTTGGACTTGTACCGCAGTTCGCGCGGCACGCGCGTGTACAGGCTGTCGCGCGCCGGTTGCACCAGGCCGTAGCCGCCGGCGCGCGATCACCATCGCCAGCATGGTCGTTTCCGCACCCGGCAAACAGCCCACCGCCGCCAACACCACGATGTTCATCGCCGCCGCGAACAGCAGCACCGCCAGCGGCCGAGGCGACTCATCAGCAGCGGCGCGAGCAGCAGCTGGAAAAATCATCTGCAGCCCGTTCGCGGCCTGGTCGATGCCGGCGAAGTACTCGGTGCGCGCGATCGCGGTGGTCAGTGTGTCGCGGGCGATGTCGGAATTGAGCGCGTAGAGCATGGTGCCGATGACATCGGAGAGCAGCATCAGGATCGCCATCGCGCGCAGGAACGGATCACGCAGTACCTGCACCGCACCCGACCACAGCCCCCGCCGATCGGCTGCTCGGCGATGCGCGTCGCGCCGCCCGTGCTGCTTCGCCCAATGCGTCAGTGCCAGCACGCACAGCAAGGCCGCACACAGCGCCAGCGCCGACATCCACATCAGCCCGGCGACACCGACCTGCCCGACCAGTTCCTTCGCCGCCGTCGGCCCGGCGATCGCACCGATGGTGCCGCCAATGCCGATCGGCCCGAACAGGCGGCGCGCCCTGCTCGTCGGTGAACAGGTCGGCCATGAAGCTCCAGAACACCGCAACCACGAACAGGTTGAACACGCTGACCCAGATGTAGAACCCGGCCGCGAGCAGGGTGCCGGGCGCATCGGTGCGCAGCAGCGGCGAGAACGCGACCATGCCGATCGCGAAGAAGGCGTAGGTCACCGGGATGAACACCCGGCGCGGATGACGCGCGACGATGGCGCCATAGAACGGCGTCAGCACCAGGGTGGCGAGAAGGTGCCGGTCCACAGCCAGGCAGCGCATCCGAGCCGCCCGCGGCGGCGTCGAGCTGCTCGCGCACCGGACGGATCAGGTAGTAGGAACCGAGCACGAGGAAGAAATACAGCGCCGCGATCGCCGCTGCCTGCACTTCGCGCAAGGCACCGGACATCCGCGACGCCTGCGCCGCTTGCACCTGCTGCGATTGCGCCACGTGGGAACCCGAAGATCGAACCGGGACGCAGTGTAGCGGCCCCGGCTTGCACGTACACTCGGGGCATGAAGCTCGCATCGATCCATGTCTATCCGGTCAAGTCCATGCGCGGCCTCGCGCTCAACGAGGCCCGAGTCGAAACGCGCGGCCTGCAGCACGATCGCCGCTGGATGCTGGTCGATGGCAAGAACCGCTTTGTCACTGCGCGCCAGCATCCGCTGCTGCTGCACTTCGCGGCGGAATCGATCCGCGATGGCCTGGTGCTGTTCGCGCCCGATGGCAGCGCACGCGCCGTGGCCGAACCGCCTGCAAACGCCCCCACGCTCGCGGTCGACATCTGGAAATCCACAAGCCCGGCGCGGCTCGCCGACGCCGCGACCAACGAATGGTTGTCGCACTATCTCGGGTTCGCGGTGCGGCTGGTGCACATGGCGGAGGACTGCCTGCGCGCGGTGGCCGCCGAGTGGTCCGAGCCCGGCGACTTCGTCAGCTTCGCCGACGGTTTTCCGCTGCTGCTGATCGGCAGTGCCTCGCTCGATCTGCTGAACTCGAAACTGGCGCAACCGGTGTCGATGACGAACTTCCGTCCCAGCATCGTGGTGCAGACGCGCGAGGCGCATGTCGAGGATCGCTGGCGCCGCATCCGCATCGGCGCCGCCGAATTCGCCATCGTCAAACCCTGCACGCGCTGCATCCTCACCACCATCGACCCGGACACCGCGATCGCCGCCGCCGACGGCGAACCGCTGGCGACGCTGCGCGGCTATCGGCGCGAAGCCATCGGCGTCACCTTCGGCCAGAACCTGCTGGTGCGCGCGACCGGCCGCATCACCACCGGCATGGCGGTCGAAGTGATCGAATGAAACTGCGCCGAGCATTGGCCCGGCGCGCCCGCTGACCCGAGCAAACCGCCCGTGAGCTACGACTACATCATCATCGGTGCCGGCTCCGCGGGTTGCGTGCTCGCCTACCGGCTCTCGGCCATCCGAACACGCGCGTGCTGCTGCTCCGAAGCCGGCCCGCGCGACTGGAACCCGCTGATCCACATGCCGGCGGGATTCTCGAAACCGATCTCGCGCAAGGGCCTGAACTGGGACTACGGCGCCGAACCCGAACCGCAACTCGACCAGCGCCGCCTGTGGTGGCCACGCGGCAAGGTGCTCGGCGGTTCCAGCTCGGATCAACGCGATGTGCCCATCCGCGCCATGCGCGACTACGACGATTGGTCGGC
Organism: Lysobacterales bacterium; assembly: GCA_016703225.1. Classification (NCBI taxonomy): domain Bacteria; kingdom Pseudomonadati; phylum Pseudomonadota; class Gammaproteobacteria; order Lysobacterales; species Lysobacterales bacterium. Next base: position 826 of record JADJCM010000007.1, on the reverse strand, counting down.
GCTCGGCGCGCCCGGCTGGGACTGAACTCGGTGCTGCCGTATTTCAGGCGCGCCGAACACAACGCGCGCGGTGCCGATGCACTCCATGGCGACCAGGGGCCGCTTTGGGTCAGCGACCTGCGCCATCACAATCCGCTGTCGTCGGTCCTCCCCTTTATGCCGCCGTCGAACTCGGCTTCGAGCGCAATGCCGACTTCAACGGCGCACGCATGGAGGGCTTCGGCTTCTGGGTGACGCAGCAGGACGGCCGCCGCTGCAGCAGCGCCGCCGCCTACCTGACTTCCGCGCGCGGGCGCGACAACCTGGTCGTGCAACCCGGCGCCCGCGTCGGACGTGTGCGGATCGAACGCGGTCGCGCCGTCGTGGTCGAGTACCGCCGCATCCCGGCGACAGCGTGCGCGTCGAGGCCGCGCGCGAAATCCTGCTCGCCGGCGGCGCCATCAACTCGCCGCAACTGGCTGCTGCTCTCCCGCATCATGCCGGCGACGAACTGCGCCGGCACGGCATCGAGCCGAAGCATGACCTGCGGGGTCGGGCGCAACCTGCACGACCACCCCTCGACGCATGCACCAGTCTTCCACTGTCTGCAGCCGCTCTGGCTGTGACCACGCCAACGAGCTGTGGATCGGCCTGCAATACGCGTTGCTGCGCAAGGGACCAGGCACCCGAACATCGCTCCGGGGCCAGCGGTTTCTTGCGCCCGTCCCTGGCACCGGATGAACGCCCCGACCTCCAGGTTCCACTTCGTGCCGGCGATCCTCGACGACCCATGGCCGCAAAGCGCCATCCCGGCCACGGCCTGACCCTGCACGCCTGCCATCTGCAG
>JADJCM010000006.1 GCA_016703225.1 Lysobacterales bacterium | reverse complement strand
TGCTGGTACTGGCCGCGATCCTCACCGGCTGGATCTGGCGCGACGCGATCCCGGCGCTGCCGTGGGTGCGCAGGCCGACCGTCTGCGCCACAACTACTTTCGCGGCCGGTGTCTGTTGGACGAGCGGCCGGACAGGGCGATCAGGTGTTCTTACGGGTCGCTGAAATCGACAAGCAGACGGTCGAGACGCACCTGGCACTCGGCAATCTGTTCCGTCGCCGGCGAGACCAGGCCCGCGCCATCCGCGTGCACCGAACCTGATCGCTCGCCAATCTGACGTCGGGCAGAGGTCGCCCCGCTGCTCGAACTGGGCGAGTTCTACGTGCGTTGCCAGGCCTGCTCAGTCGCGCCGAGACGTTGTTCACCGATCTGGTCGGCACTCTGATGCGGCATGCGCCGGCTGCGTCGTCTGATCGCGATCTGCCAGCAGGGCGACTGGAAGCGCGCGATCGAACACGCGCCATCCGCCTCATCGAGAGATCCGCGGCGAATCACAGGCGGAACCTGGTCAGTCAGTTCCTGTGCGAACTGGCGAAACGCGGCGCCAGTGAAACAAGATGCCGGCGGACCGCCTGCTCTGACCGAAGGCGGTGACGGTGGCGCCGCTGGCGGTGCGTCCGCGCTTGATCGAAGGACGCCTCGCGCACGAACGCCAGGGACTGGAGCCGCGCCGCCAATGCCTATGAGCGCGCGGTCGAGAACGACATCGAGTACTGCCGATCGCGATCGGGCCGCTGCTCGATGCGTTGGAGCAGCTCGACCGACGCGAGTCGATCGACGCCATGCTCGAGGAATCGATGCGCCGCTATCCCGGCATCTCGCCGGTGATCAAGATGACGCGTCGTGCGCGACCGCGACGGTGATGAGGCCGCCATTCGCTCTTTCCGACCGCCTGAGCAAGTAGCCTTCAATACGCGGCCTGGCCGAGCTGGTCGATCTGCAATTGAGCGGCCTGCACGGCGACGCCCGCGAACAGCTGAACGTCTGCGCGACCTGCTCAAGCAGCTGCTCGACGGCCAGGCCTTGTTCCGCTGTTCCGCGTTGCGGGTTCGGTGCGCGCGCGCATCACTGGCAGTGCCCGGGCTGCAAGTCGTGGAGCACGATCGAAGCCGGTGCACGGCATCGCCGGCAATTGACGTCGCTCTGGTGGCTGCCCGCGCTGGCTCTGCTCGTGTCGCCGCTGCTGACCGCGTTGTGGATCCGGCGCGCGCAGCGCCTGCAGTGCTGGACGCGCCGGAGGCGGCGGTTGCGTAAAGCACCGACGCCGCGTGGCGGCGGCATCGGCCCGGTCGCCGCGATCCCTGCTCGCTGCTGGCCCAGCACACGGTGCAGCCCGCACACTCGCCGGGTTCTCCTTGCCGCTGATCGCCGGGCCGTTGCTCGCAGCCGGCGTCAGCGCTCGCGGACGACCATCGTGCGCGCTCGGTGCCGCTGCGCCTGCGCCGTGCATCTGCTCGCGGCGACGGCGGTGCTCGCCGGTGGCCTTCATCGCGAACAGCGGGCTCGATGGCAAGTACTGGTTCGAAGCGGGCCTGTTGCTGGTTGCGATGGGCGTCGCGTCGATGAACCTGCACAACTTCATGGATGGCTCGGATGCACCTCGCGAGCCAGTCGCTGTTCGTTTTCTCCGTGCTCGCGTTGCTCGCGGCTCGGCACGATGCAGATGCCGCGGCTGTTGCTGTTCGCCGCGGCCGCAGCCTGCGGTGCTCGCGTTCCCTGCCGTTCAACTGGCCGCCTGCGCGCGTGTTTCTCGGCGACGTCGGCAGCATTTCGCTCCGGATTCCTGGTCGCGGCATTCTCGCTGGTCGCGGTGGATCGCGGGCTGATCGGGTGGGGCGGGGCATTGATCCTGTCGTCCGGATTCGCGGTCGATGCGGCAGCCACCTTGTTCCAGGGCGCATGCGCCGCACCGCCATTGGCCCAAGCCGCATCGCGATCACCTGTACCAATGCCTGGCTCATCGCGGCTGGCTGCCGCGCGCGTGGTAGCCCGCCCTCAGGGATGGAATCTGCTGATCGTGTTGCCGGCGCTGGCGTTGCTCGAACTGCGCGCGCATCCGCCACTGCTGGAATTCCTCGCGGTCGCGGTCTACGGACTCGGAATCGGCATCTGGATCGCTGCGCGACGGGCGCTGCGACGCGCGCATCGGGCACAATAGCGGGCGCATCATGCCGTCGACCGATCGCCATCCTCCATCCGCGCCTCGCCGTGGTCGCACATGACCTGTGCATGATCTGGCTGGCCTGGTTTCGGCACCAACTGGTTGCGCTGGAACCTGCAAATCGATCCGCCGGTTGTCGCCTGGTTCGGCACCGAGCACGCGATCGTGCTGGTCGCGCAGACCCTGATCCTGGCCTGGACCAGCCTGTCGCGGGCTGTGGCGCTTCGCCAGCCTGCCTGACCTGTGGAACATCGCGCGTGCCTCGGTGCTCGGCGCGCTGGCGATCACCTCGGTCTCCCGCTTCCATCGGCTCGCGGCACGCCGCGCTCGGTGCTGCCGATGTGTCGATCGCTGATGCTGCTCGCCACGCCGCGCGGCGTATCGCTTCTGGAAGGACGGTCGCCTATGGCGACGCAGTGCGGCGCAGTCAGCGCGTGCTGGTTGCTCCGTGCCGGACGCGCCGGCGAGACCCTGGTGCGCGACCTGCGTCGCGAGGGCGCGTACTGTGTAGTCGGTTTCCTCGACGACAAGTCGGGTCTGCGCGGTGCCAATGTGCATGGGGTGCCGGTGCTCGGCCCGATCGAGCAGTTACCGCAAGATCGCGCGCGAGGTCGCAGCGGAAATGGTGCTGATCGCGATCCCGACCGCGAGCAACCAGCAGATGCAGCGCATCGTCGGCATCTGCGAGCAGACCACGCTGCCGTTTCGCACCGTGCCGCGACTGGAGGACGTGGTCGAAGGCCGATCCAACTTCAACGAACTCAAGGAAGTCGCGATCGAGGACCTGCTCGGGCGCGAACCGGTGTCACTGGACTGGACCGCGATCCGCGCCGGGCTCGTTCGCGGCGCGTGCTGATCACCGGTGGTGGCGGCTCGATCGGCTCCGAACTCCTGCCGTCAGGTCGGCCTCGTCTCGGTGTCGAACGCCTGGCCGTGCTCGAACTGTCCGAGTTCAACTTGTGCCAGGTCGAGCAGGAACTGCGCGTCGAATTTTCCAGACCTGGTGATCGATCCCATCCTGGGAGACTGTGGCGACGCCGCGACACTCGAGCGCGTGTTCAGCCGCGTTCGGCCCGAGGCGGTATTCCATGCTGCGGCGTTCAAGCACGTGCCGTTGTTGCAGCAGCAGGTGCGCGAAGCGGTGCGCAACAACCTGCTGGCGACGCGGGCGCTGGCGCTGGCGGCGGATCGGCATGGCGTGCACAACTTCGTGCTGATTTCCCGACCGACAAGGCGGGTGAATCCGTCGAGCGTGATGGGCGCGACCAAGCGCGCCGCGGAGATTTTTCTGCCAGAGCCTGGCGCAGCAGTCGAATACGCACTTCATCACCGTTCGTTTCGGCAACGTGCTCGATTCACGCCGGCAGCGTGGTGCCGCTGTTTCGCGACCAGATCCACCGCGGCGGCCCGGTCACCGTCACGCATCCGGAAATCTCGCGCTACTTCATGACCATCCCCGAAGCTTGCCAGCTGATCCTGCAGGCGGCGGTACTCGGTCGCGGCGGCGAAATCTTCCGCGCTCGACATGGGTGAGCCGGTGCGCATCCGCTATCTCGCCGAGCAGATGATCCTGCTCGCCGGCAAGCTGCCCGAGCGCGACATCCAGATCGTCTACACCGGCCTGCGGGCCGGCGAAAAGCTGTTCGAGGAGCTGTTCCATGAGCAGGAGAACCACGAAAGCACCGGCCATCCGAAGATTTTCCCTGTCGCAGCCGCGCATGGTGCCGTTTACCGAGCTGACGCCTTGCCTGCACAAGCTTGATGCCGCGGCGCGACGCTTCGATGAAGACGAAGTGCTGCGCCTGTTGCAGTCGCTGGTGCCGGAGTTCGACCAGCTGCGCACCGAGCGCGACGCAGACATCGTCTCGATCCACAAGGCGGTCTCCTGATGCGAATCCGCAAGCCGTGTTCCCGGTGGCCGGGCTTGGCACCCGGTTCCTGCCCGCCAGCAAGGTGGTGCCGGGAGATGCTGCCACTGATCGACCGGCCACTGATCAGTACGCGGTCGAGGAAGCGGTCGAGGCCGGCTGCGACACCTGGTATTCATCACCCAATCGCTACAAGCACGCGATCGCCGATTACTTCGACAAGGCCTACGAACTCGAAGCCAAGCTCGAAGCCGCCGGCAAGCATGAGTTGCTGGAGATGGTCCGCCACATCCCGCCGCCGCATGTGCAGACGGTGTTTGTGACCCAGCACGAGGCCCTCGGTCTCGGTCATGCCGTGCTCTGCGCGCGCGCGATCGTCGGCGACGAACCCTTCGCGGTGCTGTTGCCCGACGACATGATCTGGAACCGCGGTCGCGGCGCACTGCACCAGATGGCCGACATCGCCGAGCGCGATGGCGCCAGCGTGATCGCGGTCGAAGACGTCCCGCGCCAACACACCCACCGCTACGGCATCGTCTCGGCCGAGCGTGTCGACGACCACCTGGCGCGCGTGCGCGGCGTGATCGAAAAGCCGAGGCCCGATGTCGCGCCATCCACGCTCGCCATCGTCGGCCGCTACATCCTGTCCGCCGAAGATCTTCGAGCTGCTGGAGACGACCCGCGCCGGCAGTGGCGGCGAGATCCAGCTGACCGACGCGATCGCTGCGCTGCTGGTCAACGACCCGGTGCTGGCGTATCGCTTCATCGGGCGCCGTTTCGACTGCGGCAACCGTCTCGGCATGGTCCAGGCGACCGTGCACCTGGCGCTGGAAGACCCCGAGCTGCACAACGCCGTGGTCGCGATGATGCGCGAACGGCTCGCGCTCGAAGCGAACTGAGCGGGGCAGGGTGGTGCGCGACCTGTCGTTCATCATCAACCACCTGGGCGAGGAGCGCGACCGCTACTTGATGCGGTGATCCCGCCGATCGTGCAGAGCGCGATCTTCGCGCACCCGGACATCGCGACCATGCGCGCGCGCCTCGCCGACGAGTTCAACGCCCACGTCTACACCCGCGGCAACAACCCGACGGTCGAGATCGTGGCGAAGAAACTTGCCGCGCTGGAAGGCGCCGAGCGCGCGCTGCTGTTTGGCTCCGGCGCCGCGGCGATGGCGGCCGCAGTGCTCGCCAACGTGCGCGCCGGCGATGAGGTGCTCTGCGTCGAGAAGCCCTACTTCTGGACCGGACAACTGGTGCGCAAGCTGCTGGCGCAATTCGGCATGCGCGGCGTGTTCGTCGACGCCGCCGATACCGCCGCGGTGGCGGCAGCGATCTCGCCGGCCACGCGCCTGATCGTGCTTGAGAGTCCGAACTCGCTGACCTTCGAGCAGCAGGACCTGGCCGCCATCGCGATGCTGGCGAAGGGCAGGGGCATCGTCACCCCTGGTCGACAACAGCTACGCGACCCCGCTCGGGCAATCGCCGGTCGCGCTCGGCATTGATCTGGTTGCGCACTCGGCGACCAAGTACCTGAATGGCCACAGCGATGTCATCGCCGGTGCGCTGTGCGGTTCGGATGCGATGCTGCGCAAGGTCTTCGATGGCCCATACATGACGCTCGGGGCGATCCTGTCGCCGTTCGATGCGTGGTTGCTGCTGCGTGGCCTGCGCACGCTGCCGGTGCGGCTGGAGCGCATCGCCGCCACGACCGCCACGGTGCTTGCGCATCTCGCGAAGCACCCGAAGGTGCGCTGCGTCCATGCACCGGTGACACCGTATTCGACGCAACCCGAATTGAGCGCCGCGCAACTGCACCACGCCAGCGGCTTGTTCTCGATCGAACTCGACGTGCCCGACCTCGCCGCCATCGATCGCTTTTGCAATGCGCTCAAGCGCTTCCTGCTCGCAGCCAGTTGGGGTGGCTATGAATCGCTGGCATTCCCGGTCGCCGGCGTGCGCGACTGGGGTCGTCTGGATGCACCGGCCAGCGTACCGCTCAACCTCGTGCGCCTCTCGATCGGACTCGATGTTCACCGCGGAATTGTGTGATTTCTCCAAGCCCATGATTTCCCACGATTGACCTGCTCAGTCGAAACGCCGTTACCGCTTCAATGCAGGTCAACAAGTCTGGACAGGGTTGGACTAATGCGAAGATGTTTGAGCAGGCGTCGACAGTTCGCGGAGAAGTGCGAGCAGGCGTAAACGAGCCGCGCAAGAGTCTGGGCACGCGTCGACAGCGCGCGAATACGTCTGCGCGTCCGCAAACGAGATTTCAAACTGATTCTGCGGGCACCGGCGTACGCTGATCGCCAACTCGCCACGACATGACCATCGCCATCGAGCCCGCGCGATCAGATGACCAAGGCATCGGAAACCTCGCCGGTATCCTTGGGCAACGCAGGTCGCCGGGCGATCTGGGGATCGCATATTGACGATGGCGACGTCCGTTACCGACACCATGCGGGTGCACCGCATGGCGGAGCCATCGCTGCGAGTGCGACCAAGCCTAGAGTGAGCGAGGAAAATGCTCTGCGGGGGCGCTTATTCGCGAGAAGTGGTTCGCGCAACCGTCAAACGTGACGATCAGATCGGATCGGGCCGGTGCCCAAGTTTCTTGGGCGCTGTGCCGCAAGCGTGGACTTCTGAGGTGCTGCCCTCGGCATCACTTACGGATCTTCACCAATTCGCGCGCCAACGGCGAGAACTCTGGCGGGGTCGCTATGAAAAACGTCCGCCGGACATTGGCCGGCAAGGGCTTCACGTACTCCGTAGAGCCAAAACGCTCGGCGCCAACCGCCGTCATCGCCATCTGCCGGTAACGCAGCCAACAGCGACTCCACATCCGCCCGCAGACGGCCCTCGGCATCAAACTGGAAAGCCGGATGCAAGTAGGTACTTTGTGCGCTTGACCACGCGCCGAGCAATCGTCCCGTAGCGCGCAACGCAGCGGCCGCTTTGGCGGGCTCGACAGGGAACCCGAGCTGCTGGCCCACGCGCTCGGAGGTTGGCCAGTCCATGGCCAACAACTCGCGTCGGCGCCGCTCAGATGCTTCAGTGGAAGGGGACATGCATTGACCAGGCCGGAGCGTCGCGACAAGGTTAAGCCAGTCTGGCCTTTCCCGCATCGGACGCATCTTCCACTTCTGGCCGGAAGCGTGCCTCGCCGTCCGCGGTCAACGCCTGTGGGCTGGTAACTGCTGCGCTCGAAGCGCATGATCAATTCGAGTGGATTCCGTAGTTTCCAGGTCCACTTCGCGCGCCCTGCGCCCGGCACCACCGTGTCTGATCGGCGTGCGCCGTTCTTTCCCGCCACTGCTCCCTGGACGATGGGGAGTGGCCTTCTGTTCAAGACGGGCGACGCTCAGGCGACCGTCACCCATCCGAACCGGACACGTTGCCCTCGAGCAATTCGACGCAGCGCAGCGCCGAGTCGGGGGATACGATCGCAAGCGCCAGATTCGCTCGCGCCACCAGTTCAAGCGGTGTGAGGTTCTGGACGTATCGACCGTGGGTAATCCGGTCCATGCCCGCGCCGGCGAGTTTCGCGACCGTACGCAGGCTGGCTGTCAGGGCGACACTGTCGAGGCGTCCACCGTGAAGGATGAGGTTGCGCTGCCGGTACAGTCGATGAAAGGCCTCGCACAAGGACTCGCGAATGGTCTTCAACTGGCGCGGAGGAGTCTTCAGGAGCTTTCTCATGCGATCGACCGCGGCCTGGTCCGCCGTGGACCGCATCGAGGGCATGCTGTCGTTCATGATCATCTTGGCCAGATGGCGACACCGCTCGCGGTTGGTCGATCCGGGCAGTGGCCTCGTGTCTGGCTGACCATCGTTGCGCTCGTAGCGGTACGACAATGCCGTCAGTTCAGCGCGAGGAAACGAGCAAGTGACGAGCGCCGCCAGATTATCAGCTGCGGACGCTCGGTCTGCGGGATCTGCGAGCAAGCCCTCAATCGCGCCCCAACCGCCTGCGATCGCGGCGGGCGGAGAACTGCCTTCCAGGTGCGCCAAGAGTTCGAGCGCGGCGTCGACGTTTTGGCTGGACTCTGGCGAGAAGACGCGATCCTCCCGAAAGAGTTCCTTCACGCCGACACCCCGAGAAGCAACCGTCATGGTTGCAGGTTCAGCGGTCCCCTTGACCCACAGGTAGGGAAGACACTGCAAGGGCCTGCCGGTGGCGATAAGTGAACGAGCTGCATAGCGATCGTACTCGTCGCGCGCCGCCTGAGCCGCGCCGGTGGCGTCGCGCGCCTGCACCTTGAGCACCATGGCCGCCGGTGAACGGACGCCTGCGGTATCAAAGCCGTGCGCTGCCAACCATCCGGTGACTGCGTCTCACGTGAGCCATGCCGGAGGCACGCCATTGATGGTCTTCGGCATCGTCCGAAAGGCCAACAGCACTTCAAATTCGCGACGCCGGCTGGATTGGGTTTCGGCATGCAGTGCGTCGCAAAGCTCGGGCAGGGTGATGGCCTCGGTGGCGTCCAATCGTGCCTTGATGAAGCTGTGGAAATGCTCGGCGGAGAATCCGGCATCGAGGAGGAACGCGGCGACGCTTCGAGCCAGGTGTTCGACATGGAAGTGACCAGCCGCCACCGCACGGCTCCAACGGCTCAGGTAGTCCGAGGCCACGCGGCCTGATAGTTCCTGGAGGCCAAGATGGGCCACGCCGTCAGCCCGCGGTACGGACTTCAGCTGCTGCTGCAGAAACTTCTTCTCGGTTTCTGCGAAGGCGGGGTGCTGGCCGACGCGCGTTTGCAGCGTGCTCGCCATGCGCTGGACAGCCGCCTCGCTGAGATGACCTGCGCGCTTCGCGACACAGGCTTCGCCGAGTTCATCCATCGCGAGAATGACGCCGACGCCCCACAGGGATCGGTGCCAGGGCACACGCTCGGAGAGGAACTCCTGAAGCCGCCCCACGGCAAGTCGGTCCAACGAATTGACAGCGTTCAGCATGTGGCGGATTATGCGCCATCGGCCAATGCACTTGGCCCACTGTCTAGCGGGGCGCGACCCGGGCCGAGACGGCAGCAACACTGCTCGATCGGAACGGCTCAAACCCCCATCTACGACCGGCCCCGCGATGCGGGGCCATTTTCTTGGCGCAACGGGTACGAGCGGGTGGGGTGCGTGAGCTTGCGTTACGCACGCTGACTCAAGCGGCAATCGACAAGCGACAAGCGCGAGATGCAACAGCGGATTGGAATCGTGTACATCACCGACGCCAGACATTTCCTCGACACCAAGGGAGCCATCGGCCCGAAGCGCGGGCCGGCGCGCACGCTGGCCGAATTCCTCGGCGGCGTGATCACCGCAGCGACGCTGCCCAGCCCAAGCGCGAGTTGCCCTGGGTGTATTCAGTGCGCCGGCGCGGTCAGCGCGCGCGCTCGTGAATCCGGGGGAGATCCTCTGGCACTGTTCCGCCTGCGCTGCATCCGGGCAGATCGCCCACTGGCGCGGGACGCTGTGGGACATGAGCGCGCGTGAAGGCGCGTCGCACTGAGCGGGCGTGTTTCCGGCATTCCCTTGCCACACGGGCAGGCGATCCGGCGTCGAGTGGATGGCCGAGTTGGATCACAGTCGATCCGGCCAAGGCCGCCGCGGCGACCAGACGGCACGCACCTGGGCGACGCCCGTGGCGTCGCGAACGACGGCGACCCACGGCATCCGAGGTCCCGAACGGATGCGCCGGTGGTCGAATACGGCGGGCGCATGGCGACCCACCACATGCGTGAGGCCATCGGCGTAGGCGCGTGCCAACAGCTGCCGGATCACCCGAATCGCCAGTCCTTGCGAGCGCGGTGAAGCGAGCGTTTCGGCGCCGTGCGGCTGGAGCGTCGCTGCGGTGAAATCGCACAAGGATCGCAAGGCGCTGCGCTGCAGGATCTGCAGGTCGAGGTACACGCGCGATCCGCACTCGTGCACCGGCAGAAACAGCAACTCACGCCGTGTGGCAGTGGCGCTTGCAGGCGCATCGGCGGGCCGAAAGAACGCCGCGTTTTCCTTGCAATTGAACGCCGACATGGGGACCCCTTGAAGGACACCCCGAGTCACGTGCCGCAGTGGCGCCAGGAACGCGCTCGGCAGGTCGGCCATGCCGCCGGGGCCGGGGTAAAAAGGGGCCGCGCAGCGACCGGCATCGTCGTCAACCGAACCGTCCTCCGCGGTCGTGCGTTGATTGAGGGAGGTGCGGTGATGGGCGATCGTGGTTCCGTGTTTGTCGGGCATCACCTCCCGCAGTGACCCCGACCATGGCGTCGTGTCGACGAGAGCGGCGATGGCCTCGGCGCCCCAGGCATCAGCTTCCTGGGGCGAGATCAGACGGGTCTGCGCCTGCTGGCGTTTTGCCCAGATCAACATTCTCGGCCATGATCTGGCGACGTGTCGCGGCGAGCGGTCGCTCGCCGCGCAACGCCGCGCGTTCGTTGAAGTAATCCGCGCCGCAGGCACACTGCATCAACGGACGCGTTCCGATCGACGCGTCCATGAAGGGTTGTTTGCAGCGGCGACAGGCGTCGATCAGCGCGGTCCGATGCCACGGGCAGCGCGCCAACCAGGGCATCTGAAACAGCAGGCTGTGGTAGCCATGCCGCATGCAGCACGGACAGATGCGCAGGCGCCACGGGATCTTGTCCCACACGTCGCTGCCCTGGAAGGGGGTCCACGGTTCGATGTCCCACAGGCACGAGACGGTGGCATCGCACCCAGTGCGCTCCAGAGCGAGAACTTGCGTTTCGCCGAAAAAGTGAGGACCTTGGTCGGGTCCTCGGATTGCAGCGAGCGAAAGCCGAATGCCGCGAACTGATCGGCACGGCTGAACTGGTTCAGCCGTGCGATGCGGACGACGGCGCCGAACGCGGAGATGCCGTGCAGGTGGCCGAGATCCCCACCCACGAATCCCGATGTGTCTGCGGAGGTATTGAGCTTCATGAGCTACACCTCCTCGGATGCGATGGTCGTGCGCGAGAGTTCCAGATCGATGAAGGCGCACTCGTTCAGCGCCATACGGAGATCGTCGTCGGTGAACCCGCTGAAGTCCGACCGGCTGGGTGCAATGATGGTCAGCAAGATGTTGATGCAGACCTCGAACGACTTCATCGGCCACGTCCACGCGCGCGAGGGCAGCCGGTGCGCGATGCGCAGTTCGGAAGCGATTTCGTGCAGGCGCTCCGCGTGGTGCTCCAACCGCCAGCCCGAGTCGAACGCGGCGGTCGCGAAGTGCCGCGTGTAGCTGATGCCGGAGTCGACCGGCCAGAAGGCGTGCTGGTCGTAACGACTCATCGCGTGCGCGCATTCGGACGGGCCGTTCAGGCCCGTGAACTCGTGCCGGCGGACCAGAAACCGCTGATGCACGTGCGCCGGCGCGCCGCCGTCGTAGATCTTCTCGTTGGTCGCCGCGTTGTAATCCATCTGGTAAACGAGCACGACGAACAGCATGTAGCCGAGGTCGGTCAGTTCGTTGTCGAGCGTGGCCAGGTGCTCATAGTCATCCGGAAAGAGGCGCTGGGCTTCGTCGATGAAGACGATGATGAGCGAACTGCCGGCCTCTTCGCAGCGGGCGATCAGGAAGTTGCGCACGCGTTCCATCCGCGCCAGCGCCGAGGTGCGTTCCGGCAACTTGAGCTTGAAGCGCGACAACCACAAACTGAAGAAGGCGCCGTCGCTGCGTGCGTGCGATTTCGGGATGATCAGGCTCGTGACGTAGGCGTCGCCGTCGAGCCAGGTGAGCACGGCGATCAGGTACTTGATGGCCCACGACTTGCCGAATCGGGCAAGGCCGTAAACGACGATCCCCCGGAATTCCTGCTGCAGGGCCTTGATGATGGCGTTGCTGAGGCGTTCGATCGCACGCGTGGCGATCGGGCTGCGCAGGGTGCGCAGCAGCGGATGGTTGAAGTCACTCATTTGGTCGAGTCCTTTGCGGCGTCGAAGGTTTTCCAACCGCCACGCGGTGCGAGGGGCGTGACGGCGGCGGGGATGGGGCGTTGCGTGGCAGGCGCGCGGCTGTGCAGGTCGAGGTACTTGGCGGTCTGGTCCGCTGCGGATTGGCAGCTCGCGGCACGCGAGCGAACAAAGTCGCTGTACGCTTCGATCGCGTCGTGCGCGCCATCGATCGAAAACAGCTTGCGGCGCGTCCAGCGACGGATGAGGTGCCGGAGATCGAGGTCGTGCCGCGTCGCGCCCCATGGCGGAAGGGCCTTCAGGCGCGTGATCACGGCACCGGTGTCGGGGTCGAGCAGCGTGAGATAGCGAAGATCGTCGAACGAGACACGGCCGAGGAGCTTCTTGTTCAACAGATCCCAGCGCTGGCTCAGGACGGGCGAGCGATAGCGGGCGCGCTGGTAGTTCACGAAGGGCAGGCGACCCTTCTTGCGATTGCCGCGCACGTGGACCGGGAACCGCAGCAGGGTCATCCCTTCGATGTCCTGCTCGCCGAGCGAGGACTCGAACGCCCAGCCGCCGCCGTTGAAGTGCGCGCGCACGGCGTCCATCGGTGCGCGCTCACCGAGCGCGGTGTGCACCGTGACGTTGTGACCGGACAGGATCACGTCGGCCAGATCGCGCAGCGCGACCATGTTGACCGGATGATCTTCAGCGGACTGGGTCGTCGTCGCCCGCTTGGGCGTATCGCGATCGCGAGGGGGCTCGAAACCGCCGGGCAAGCTCCGGATCGCACCGATTTCCAATTGACGGAACAGCGCCTCCAGCAGTCCCCGCGTTTCGGGCACGCGCGATCGCCCCAGGTGCACGACGCCGCGGTGCCGGCGGGCGAGGTTGGTCGTGGTCAGCTTGGAATGATGCGCCAGCGCGTTGTCCAGGGCCGAGAAGATGCCGCGCAGGACACGCTGCGTGGCTGGACGGTACCGATGCCCGAACCCGCCACGTAGTGCAGATCCGGCGGCAGGAGCGTGCGTGGCGCCCACGGCGTGAGTGCCTGGCAGAACACGCGCAGCACATCGACCTGCGAATAGCCGCGCCCGACGACGAGCGCCCACCCGAGGATCAAGCGCGACACCGAGTCGATCAGCAGCAACAACCAGATGCAGCTGATGCGCTTCAGCGTGGCGACGCCGGCGTCGTCGACGACTTCGATGGCGAAGTCCGCGTCCATGCGGTGCGCGTCAAATTCGAGGCGCTCGAGCACGTTGAAGTCGAAGACCTGTTTGGCCTGAGTGACGACGTCTGCGGGTTCAGACTCCCCCTCCGGTGCCTGCGCCACGCGATCGGCCCGCAGCTGCTTGAGGTGATCGAGCAGCGGCCGCCGCCCGCGGCCTGCCGTGTTGAAGGGATAGCCGTCATCACTGCAGTGCTTGCGCGCGGCGCCAAGCACCTGGCCGTACAGTTTTTCGAAGCTGCGCGATTTGCGATCGCGCGTCGGCAGCGCCCCCCGGAATTTGTCACAGAGATCGGCGACCGCCGGCACGGTGCGCAACAGCTGTGCGAACGCGCCAGGGGCTGCGGCGCCTGGTGGCTCAGCGGGTGCGTCCTCCCGGGTTTGCCGACTCCGGTAGGGAATGCAAGCGCGCAAGCCCCACACCTGGCCATCCGGCGCCAGCCCGACGCAGTCGGCAACCAATTTGGTCAGGCTGCCGCGATTGACGTGGTACGCCTCGGCAGCGCGGACGATGCTGCTGCCCATGATCACCGCCCGAAGGGCCTTCAGGCGCTTCTCCGTGGCGACCTGGGTCGCTTCGGGCAGGGTCGTGACATCGGGCTCCGGCCAGAGCGCGAACTCGAGTGGAGTGGGCAGGCCGTTCATCGCGCACCCCGGTGCTCAAGCACCGCATGCGCATGCAGCCGCGCCTGCCAGTCGAACTGCAACACGCCCTGGTGCACGAGCTGGCATGCCACCGCGCGTGTATCGCGCGCGTCAAACTCGGGCAGACTGCGTTCGAGCTGGGCGAAGCCGAGGCGCGGCTGTGTCTTGAACAGCGCGACGATGCGCTCCTGGAGGAGACCGTGGCTTGCGGCACGTCCGCGGCCGCCTGGATGGGGAGCAGACGCAGGCGGTTGGTGCTGACCGTCCTGGCTTGCAGGAACTGCGATTGCGGCACGAACAGCAGCGACAAGTGCGCCCGCTGCGCGGCGCCGACGAGCGCATCGCGACGACGGCTGCGCGCCAGGAGTTCGGCGGTCGTACCCTCGGGCGAGAGCGTGATCAGCGAAAACTGTTCCACCCCTTTGATCGAGCGGGTCCAGAACGACAGGTCGATGTCGCTGCCGTCCACCGACAGCATGCGCGGGCGTTCAACATAGAGGAGGACATCGGGATCGAACTCGTACTGCAAGGCCAGCGCCAACGCGATTACACCGACCAAGGTGACGCGGCGGCCGAGCTTGGGTGATTCGAAGAAGTAGACATCGAGCTTTTTCAGCTCGGAAACCGTGAGCGGTCGCGGCGAGTACGACGACTCGGGGGTCGATTCGGGCATACGTCCTCCTTGCCCGTGTTGCCCGCACGACGAATGGATCGACGTTGGCCAACCTGCGGGCGAGCGCGCGCGTCACCCGATGACCTGGGCTTGCGCTGGGGGAGGAAATGGACGTAGTCTTCAGCCTGTGCGGGGCTTGTCGAGTCCGTCTGGCCGCTGGTGACACAGCGGCTTTTTCATTTCCGGGATGGGTGTTTGAAGCACGATCCGGGTAGCGCGAAGTCAAGCTTCGTCATGCGGGCGGCCTCCTCGGTGGCTGCTGATTGCGCGAGCAGCGCGGCCCAAGACCCGGCGCCTGATTTGAGACGAACGCCCTGCGCGACGTGATCGACCGGCGGCACCGTCGTTCGCGTTCGAGAAGCGCGTGGCCTGCCCGAGATCAAGTCGGGCGCATCGAATGATCCGATTCATCGGCGCGCCGCCTTCGGTTCGCCCTCATCGTCGCTGCCTGCGGATTCGGGTCGATTGATCGGTCGCGCGCGCTGCGCCGCCATCCACATCGCTAGGTCACGCGCGAGCGCGAAGCGCCCGCGGCGTCCCTCGACTTCGAACACCGGTACCGGCACGCGGTTGCGAACGAGCGCCTGGCGAAACGCCGCCTGGGAGGGATAGCCAAGGGCGCGCGTCAAGGCGGCGCCGCCGACCACGGCGCCGAGCATCCGCGTCAGCGCGACCTCAAGTTCGAGGGCATCGGCAGAGGGCAGGGAGGTCAGCGCTGGTTCGGGCATGTCGGGGCTGGTCACTGAAGTTGCAGCGACCGTAACAACCGGGCGTGCGCCGCACAATTGAGTACCGATTTCCAGGAAATCGGTACTCAGTGACTAGCCCCAACCGAGCGTGACGTATGCAAACATCGGCACATGGCGCTTCCATTTCGATCTCCTCCCACTGCGGCGATGTTGCGCGAACACGAGGCGCGGATCGACAAGTGTCGAGGGACCGCGTGCTTCGAGGATCTGTGCCGCGGACTGAACGAGACGTCGGCCAATGAACTGGCGCGGCAGATTGACGATGACCACGGCCGCTTGGGGCCAGACGGCCTGCGGCAGTTTTCCGGGAAGTACCGGCAATGGCGCTACGGCAAGGCACCTTCGGACGAAACGATTGCCCTGGTGGAGTCGCGTTTTGCGGGCAAGACGCGGTTGCGCCGATGGCGCGACCTGTGGCTGTGGGACTTGTTGCGCGAGCCGTTCAAGCTGACGCTGCCGGAACTGCATGAGGAGATGACGCACTTGCCGCCGAGGATTCGCAAGTTGCTGTTCCTGTCCGCTGGCCCAATGCCATGGGCCGCTTTCCTCGCCACGCGATGAGCCGCGAGCGCGTCCTGGAACTGCGCGACCTGAAATCCCTCGACGCCTTCATGGCACTGCTGGCACTGGCGCGTGAAGGGGAGTTGATCAATCAGGACCAGCGACACGTCTTTCCGGCCTTGTGTGCCTTCGGCATCTTTGCGCATGTGCTCGCGGCGAATCCGCAGTTGGAAGCGAGCTGGGAACCCTTGTACGACGCGCTGCATCTGGCGATCTGGTCGCGCATCTATCTCGAGGGCATCCATCCGAACTTCGACAAGCAGTGGATCGTCGCGCATCGCGCAGCGTTGCGTCTGGACCCGAATGCGCGCTGCGCTGTGAGCGGCGACTGCGCCGCGATCAGGTCAAGACAACTTCGGTTTGAGTCACAGAGTCGCCGAGGGGCGGAGAGTGACGCCAGGCCCGGCTCGCGAGGATTCGGGGTGACGACTATGACCGTCCGCCTCACGGGCTCGTTGTTGCGTCCCATCGTTGGCAGACGGGTCACCGTTTCGATCAACGTCAGCTCTGCGCCGTCAGAGGTTGCTGCCAACCGACCAGTCTATTTGTTGCATCGTTGCCGCTCGACTCCTGGAAGCCGGCCGCGGCGTAAGCACGGCCTGGCCGCTGCGGAAAGGTGGGTTGGCCGGACGCTTACGCTGCGCCGGCACCGCTTCGGGGTGCGCTCGGAGCAGTTCACCGCGGAGCAGCACGGACTGTGGGACGCGGCACTGAGTGAAGACCTCGCGGCGACGAAGTCGGCAGTGGAAGCCGTGTCGCCGCCGCGCACGCGGGAACGCGCGCATCCCGCGCCACGCCATCTCGCCAATCGTGGGTGATCCGTGGACCGCGTTTCGGTCCATTGCGGACCCGGCGCTGCGTCGTGCCGCGCTCTGGCTGGTGGCGTGGTGGACGTGCCCAGAGTTGTCAGAAGAGTGGTGCCCCGGATGGTTCACGCGCGAGGTGAGCGATGAGTTGCCGATGTGCGCTCACGCAACCAGCCGATGCGTACGGAGCATCGTTCGGGACGTCATGGGTTCCATGCCTCGGACGGCCGTTCTGCCGGGCGCCACCGATCGACCACTGCGGCGCAGTGGGTAGTGGTCAGTTGAGGAAGACGCCAGCTCGGTGCGACCGGAGGAGTGAGACGCCCACGATCGCCCCGGCGGGGCCTTCGAACGCGAATCGACACGCCGATTCCTTCAGCCGCGTTGCAATTCAAACTTGAACTCGCCGAGCGAGGGGTGGCTCCCGGGATTTTCAACGGGCTGCAAGGCGCTTCGCGGAGCGGGACTTGTCCCCGCATAGTTCTTTCGGCGGATGCTACGGCCGGCGCCATCCTCCGGTCGGCAGTGTTCATCGGGCCGGGCGGTGGATACCGCAGTCGGCCGGGTTTTTCTAGCATGCGACCGACGCGTTGTCGGAGCCCTCCGGATGAGAAAGCCAAGCCAAGCCTTGTCCGTGCTGGTGGTCAGCACGCTGGCGTTTACCGTTTGCTTCATGGTGTGGATGATGTTCGGTGTCATCGGCATCCCGCTGAAGGCGCAGTTGGGTCTGAATGCCACCGAGTTCGGCCTGCTGACCGCGACGCCGGTGTTGACCGGGTCGCTGATCCGCGTGCCGCTTGGTATCTGGACGGATCGTTTCGGTGGTCGCGTGGTGATGGCCGTGTTGATGGCCACGACGGTCCCAGCCATCTGGATGATGAGTTATGCCACCGAGTACTGGCACTTCCTGCTGATCGGTCTGGTGGTCGGCCTCGCCGGCGGTGCGTTTTCGGTCGGAACGCCCTACGTCGCGCGCTGGTTTCCGCGCAACCGCCAGGGCTTCGCGATGGGTGTGTACGGTGCCGGCAACTCTGGTGCCGCGGTGAACAAGTTCATCGCGCCCGGACTGGTCGTCGCATTCGGTTGGACGATGGTGCCGAAGGTCTACGCCGCAGCGATGCTCGGGGCGCTGATCCTGTTCTGGCTGTTCAGCCACAGCGATCCAAGCCACCGCGTGTCGAGAAACGTGCGCATCCGCGACCAGATCCAGTTGCTCAAGGATCCGCGCGTGCTCAAGTACTGCCAGTACTACAGCATCGTCTTCGGTGGCTACGTCGCGCTGAGCCTGTGGATGGTGCAGTACTACGTCGGCGAATATGGTCTCGACATTCGCACTGCGGCGTTGCTGGCAGCCTGTTTTTCGCTGCCCGGCGGTGTGCTGCGCGCGTTTGGTGGCTGGCTGTCCGATCGTTATGGCGCGCACAGCGTCACCTGGTGGGTGATGTGGGCCAGTTGGATCTGCCTGTTCATCTTGTCCTATCCGCAGACCGAGTTCACCGTGCTCACCGTGAATGGCCCGCGCACCTTCCACATCGGGCTGAACGTTTGGGTGTTCACGCTGCTGATGTTCACCCTGGGTCTGGCATGGGCGTTCGGCAAGGCCAGTGTCTTCAAGTACATCAGCGATGAGTACCCCGACGACATCGGCACGGTCAGCGGCATCGTCGGACTGGCGGGTGGTCTCGGCGGGTTCGTGCTGCCGATTCTGTTCGGCGCCCTCGTTGATTTGACCGGCGTGCGTAGCAGCGCCTTTATGCTGCTCTACGGTGTGGTCTGGGTCTCGCTGATCTGGATGTACTGGACCGAGGTGCGTCGCACCGAGCTGATGGGCCGCGACGCCCACGCAGCGATCTGGCCTGACGCGACCGCGCACTGACTGCCGCCACGATTCTCTGGAGTCTCCCCCATGTCCGTGAACAACCCCGTGGTCAATCCGGCCGGTGCAAGTGCCGCCGGCGATATCGTCGAGTGGTCGCCCGAGGACGAAGCATTTTGGCAGCGGCGCGGCCGCCGCATCGCCTACCGCAACCTGCTGCTATCGGTGCCGGCATTGTTGTGTGGCTTCGCGGTGTGGGGGATGTGGGGCATCATCAGCGTGCAGATGCTCAACCTGGGGTTTCCGTTCACCCAGGCCGAGCTGTTCACGCTGACGGCGATCGCCGGCATCTCCGGCGCGACCATGCGCATCCCGGCGTCGTTCCTGGTGCGGCTCGCAGGGGGACGCAACACCATCACCCTGACCACCGCCATGTTGCTCGCCCCGGCCATCGGAACCGGGATTGCATTGCAGCACCCGGAATGGCCGCTGTGGGTGTTTCAGCTGATGGCGTTGTGGTCCGGTGTGGGCGGTGGCAACTTCGCCAGTTCGATGTCCAACATCAGTACCTTCTTCCCGAAGCGGCTGCAGGGCACCGCGCTCGGACTGAACGCAGGGATCGGAAACTTCGGCGTCACCACGATGCAGATCGTGATCCCGCTGGTGATGACGGCGAGCTTGTTCGGGACGTTTGGCGGGGAGCCGATGCCGCTGCAGAAAGACAGCGGGTGGATCTTCGGGAAGATAGCCGCGGGGACCCCGACCTGGATTCAGAACGCTGGCTTCGCCTGGGTGGTGTCGCTGGTGCCGTTGTCCCTCGCCTGCTGGTGGGGCATGAACAACTTGCGCGCGGTTTCGCCGACGACGGGCTCGCCGATCGTCGCATTCGCCAAGATCACCTACCTGTACACGCTTGCGTTCGTGCCTTCGATCGCAATCCTCTACCTGTATCTCCCGCAGCCCACGGGACTTGGTCTCCTCAACATGTGGGTGGCTGTTCCGCTCGATGTGCTCGCCGCACTCCTGGTGATGAAGCTGGCCGCGTTCGGCACGATGAAGGAGGGCGTTGACCGGCAATTTGCGATCTTCAGGGATCGACACACCTGGTCCATGACCGCCTTGTACATCGTGACCTTCGGCTCGTTCATCGGCTTCTCGATGGCGTTGCCGCTGTCGATCGCGGTGATTTTCGGCGTCAGTCATGTCGCCGATGCCGATGGCGTGATCCAGCACGTGTTGAAGAACCCGAACGCACCTTCGCCCTTCACCTATGCCTGGATCGGTCCCTTCGTGGGCGCTTCGGTGCGACCGATCGGCGGCTGGATTTCGGATCGATGGGGCGGTTCGATCGTCACCCAGGTGATCTCGATGATCATGGCGCTCGCCTCGGTGGCCGTGGGCTACGTGATGATGCAGGCCTATCAGTCGGCCACCCCGGAGCAGTATTTCCCGGCATTCCTGAGCTTGTTCCTGCTGCTGTTCTTTGCCAGCGGCATCGGCAATGGCAGCACCTTTCGCACCATCGGCGTGCTTTTCGATCGTCAGCAAGCGGGTCCGGTGCTGGGTTGGACGTCGGCAGTGGCCGCCTACGGTGCGTTCGTAGCGCCGGTAGTGATCGGCGACCAGATCACCCGTGGCACGCCGCAATACGCGATGTACGGGTTCGCTGCCTTCTATGGACTTTGTCTGTTGCTGAACTGGTGGTTTTACCTGCGCGCGAGCGCCTACGTGAAGAATCCCTGAGAGCGCCATGAGCCATTTCCTCGATCGACTGAAGCACTTCGTCCTGCCTCGCGAATCTTTCGCCGCCGGCCATGGTCGCGTTACCGGTGAGGACCGGACCTGGGAGGACGCCTACCGAAATCGCTGGGCACACGACAAGATCGTGCGCTCCACGCATGGCGTGAACTGCACCGGCAGTTGTTCCTGGAAGATCTACGTCAAGGGCGGCATCGTCACCTGGGAAACGCAGCAGACCGACTATCCGCGCACGCGATGGGACCTTCCCAACCACGAGCCGCGCGGTTGCCAACGCGGCGCGAGTTACTCCTGGTACCTCTACAGCGCCAATCGCGTGAAGTACCCGATGGTGCGCGCACGACTGCTGCGGTACTGGCGCGAGGCACGTCGCGGCCTCGGTCCCGTCGAGGCCTGGGCTGCGATTCAGGCCGATGCCGGCAAACGCCGCGACTACCAGCAGGTGCGCGGACTTGGCGGGTTCGTGCGTTCGAACTGGGACGAGGTCAACGAGATCATCGCCGCCGCCAACGTCTATACCGCCAAGCAGCATGGGCCGGACCGCATCATCGGCTTCTCGCCGATTCCGGCAATGAGCATGGTCAGCTACGCCGCTGGTTCGCGCTACCTGTCGCTGATCGGCGGCGTCTGCATGAGTTTTTACGACTGGTATTGCGACCTGCCGCCAGCCAGCCCGCAAATTTGGGGTGAACAGACCGACGTTCCCGAATCGGCCGACTGGTACAACGCCCAGTTCATCATCGCCTGGGGCTCCAACGTGCCGCAGACGCGTACGCCGGACGCGCACTTCTTCACCGAGGTGCGCTATCGCGGCGCCAAGACGGTGGCGGTCACGCCCGACTACGCCGAGGTCTCCAAGCTCGCCGATCTGTGGCTGCACCCCAAGCAAGGCACCGACGCGGCGCTGGCGATGGCCATGGGGCACGTCATCCTCAAGGAGTTCTACGTCGATCGCCGCGTGCCGTACTTCGACGACTACGCGCGCCGCTACACCGACCTGCCGATGCTGGTGTTGCTGGAGGAACGCACGCTCGCCGAAGCCAGCGTCGTCTGGGTGCCGGGCCGCCTGCTTCGCGCCGGTGACTTCACCGACAAGCTTGGCCAGGACAACAACGCCGATTGGAAGACGCTGGCTTTCGATCTCGATGGCGCGGTGGTCGTGCCGCAAGGCTCGGTCGGCTTTCGCTGGGGAGCGGAGGGTCGTGCCGACGCCGGCAAGTGGAACCTGGAGGAGCGCGAAGGACGTGCCGGCGAATCGGTACGGCTGCGGCTGTCGGTCCTGGAACAAGCCGCGCAAGCGCACGAGCTTGCCGACGTGGCCTTCCCCTACTTTGGCGGTCAGGACAACCCGCACTTCAGCGGCAATGCCCAGGGCGGAGACGTCCGACGTGCCAAGGTGCCGGTGGTGTCGGCCGACCGCGGCGGCGGGCGCATTGCGCGTGTTGCCACCGTGTTCGACCTGCAGCTGGCCCAGTACGGCGTGGACCGCGGTCTGGGCTCGGGCGCGGCCAGCCACGACCAGGACCTTGCCTACACTCCGGCGTGGCAGGAGGCCATCACCGGGGTGCCGCGCGAGCAGGTCATCGCGGTGGCGCGGCAGTTCGCCGAGAACGCCGAGAAAACGCGGGGGCGCTCGATGGTCATCATCGGCGCCGCCATGAACCACTGGTACCACAGTGACATGAACTACCGCGGCGTCATCAACATGCTGATGCTGTGCGGATGCATCGGGCAGAGCGGCGGCGGTTGGGCGCACTACGTGGGCCAGGAGAAGTTGCGGCCGCAGACCGGATGGACCCCGCTCGCCTTCGCGCTCGACTGGATGCGGCCACCGCGGCAGCAGAACTCCACCAGTTTCTTCTATGCCCACACGGACCAATGGCGTTACGAGAAGCTGGGTATGGACGAGGTCCTGTCGCCCCTTGCCGACAAATCGAAATACTCCGGTAGTGCGATCGATTTCAATGTCCGAGCCGAGCGCATGGGCTGGCTGCCGAGCGCGCCGCAGCTTGACCGTAATCCGTTGACCCTGGCGCGGGAGGCGGAAGCGGCGGGCCTGGATGGCAAGGCCTACGTGCTGCAGCAGATCAAGGAAGGCAAGCTCGACTTCGCCTGCCACGATCCCGATGCGCCGCAAAACTGGCCACGCAACATGTTCGTGTGGCGCTCCAACATCCTCGGTTCCAGCGGCAAGGGACACGAGTATTTCCTCAAGCACCTTCTGGGCACTGATAACGGTGTGCAGGGCAAGGACTTGGGGCCGCAGGACGCAAGGCCTTCCGAAGTGAAGTGGCACGCCGAGGCGCCAGAGGGCAAGCTCGATCTGCTGGTCACGCTCGACTTCCGCATGAGCACGACCTGTCTCTATTCGGACATCGTTCTGCCGACGGCGACCTGGTACGAGAAGAACGACCTCAACACCAGCGACATGCATCCATTCATCCATCCGCTGTCGGCGGCGGTTGATCCGGTCTGGCAGAGTCGCAGCGACTGGGAGATCTACAAGGGGTTCGCGAAGAAGTTCAGCGAAGTCTGCGTCGGCCACCTCGGTCGCGAACGCGAGATCGTACTGACGCCCTTGTTGCACGACACCCCGGGGGAACTCGGCCAGCCGCTTGCCGTTTGCGACTGGAAGCGCGGTGAGTGCGATCTGGTTCCCGGACAGACGGCACCCGCGATCACGGTAGTGGAACGCGACTACCCGAACGTCTACCGGCAATTTACTGCGCTCGGTCCGTTGCTGGGGCGGTTGGGCAATGGCGGCAAGGGCATCGGCTGGCAGACCCAGACCGAAGTCGGGCAACTGGGCGAACTCAATGGCCTGGTGCGCGAGTCGGGTGTGGCCCACGGGATGCCGAAGATCGAGACCGACATCGACGCCTGCGAGGTCGTGCTGCAACTCGCCCCCGAGACCAATGGCCATGTTGCCGTAAAGGCATGGGAGGCGCTGGGGCGCATCACCGGTCGCGAGCATGCGCACCTCGCGCTCTATCGCGAGGATGAAAAGATCCGCTACCGCGATATCCAGGCACAGCCGCGGAAGATCATCAGCTCGCCGACCTGGAGCGGCATCGAGAGCGAAAATGTCTCGTACAACGCTGGCTATACCAACGTGCACGAGCTGATCCCCTGGCGCACGCTCACCGGGCGCCAACAGTTCTACCAGGATCACGCCTGGATGCAGGCGTTTGGCGAGGGCTTTTCTAGCTACCGCCCGCCGGTCGATCTGAAAGCCACCGCCGCCCTGCACAACCGCCGCAGCAACGGTAACCAGGAGATCCTGCTGAACTTCATCACGCCGCACCAGAAATGGGGCATCCACTCGACCTACACCGACAACCTGCTGATGCTGACCTTGTCGCGCGGTGGCCCGATCGTGTGGTTGTCGGAGGATGACGCCCGCAGCATCGGCGTCGAGGACAACGACTGGGTCGAGTTGTTCAACGTCAACGGTGCGATCGCGGCGCGCGCCGTGGTCAGCCAGCGCGTCAATGCCGGCATGGTGATGATGTACCACGCACAGGAGAAGATCGTGAACACGCCCGGCAGCGAGATTACGCAGATCCGCGGTGGCATCCACAACTCGGTGACCCGCATCGTGCTCAAGCCCACGCACATGATCGGCGGCTACGCGCAGCTGAGCTACGGCTTCAATTACTACGGAACCATCGGCACCAACCGCGACGAGTTCGTGATCGTGCGCAAGATGCGATCGATCGATTGGCTCGACCAGCCGGTCGTTCGGGATCCGGCCGCTTCGCAACACACGCCAGGAGCCGCAGCATGAAGATTCGCGCGCAAATCGGCATGGTGCTGAACCTAGACAAGTGCATCGGCTGCCACACCTGCTCGGTCACCTGCAAGAACGTCTGGACCAGCCGACCCGGCATGGAGTACGCCTGGTTCAACAACGTGGAGAGCAAGCCCGGCATCGGTTACCCCAAAGCATGGGAAGACCAGGGCCGCTGGAACGGCGGCTGGGTGCGCAAGCCGGATGGCGGCCTGGAGCTGTGTCAGGGCGGCAGATTGCGCGTGCTGGCGAACATCTTCGCCAACCCCAACCTGCCGGAGATCGACGACTACTACGAGCCGTTCACCTTCGACTACGAGCATCTGCAGAACGCGCCCGAGATGAAGGCGGCGCCCACGGCGCGCCCGCGCAGTCTGATCACTGGCGCGCGCATGGACAAGATCGTCTGGGGGCCGAACTGGGAAGAGATTCTCGGTGGCGAATTTTCCAAGCGCAGCAAGGACAAGAACTTCGACGACGTCCAAAAGGCAATGTACGGCGAGTTCGAGAACACCTTCATGATGTACCTGCCGCGCCTGTGCGAGCACTGTCTGAATCCGGCGTGCGTGGCGTCCTGTCCGAGCGGCAGCATCTACAAGCGCGAAGAGGACGGCATCGTCCTGATCGACCAGGACAAGTGTCGCGGCTGGCGCATGTGCGTCACCGGCTGCCCCTACAAGAAGATCTACTACAACTGGAAGAGCGGCAAGGCGGAGAAGTGCATCTTCTGCTACCCGCGCATCGAGGCCGGGCAACCGACCGTGTGCAGCGAAACCTGTGTCGGGCGCATCCGCTATCTGGGCGTGTTGCTGTATGACGCCGATCGCATCGCCGAGGCGGCCGCAGTGGAAGACCCGAAGCAGCTGTATCAGGCGCAACTCGATCTGTTCCTTGATCCGAACGACGCGCAGGTGGTGGAACAGGCGCGTCGGGACGGCGTCGCCGAGGCCTGGCTGGAGGCCGCACGCAGGAGCCCGGTCTACAAGATGGCGATGGACTGGCGCGTGGCACTGCCGCTGCATCCTGAATACCGAACGCTGCCGATGGTGTGGTACGTGCCGCCGCTGTCGCCGATCACGTCCGCCGCGCAGGCCGGGCATCTGGGCGTCAATGGCCAGATTCCGGATGTCAGTACCCTGCGCATTCCGCTGCAGTATCTCGCCAACCTGCTCACTGCCGGCGACACCGTGCCAGTGCAGCGCGCGCTCGAGCGCCTGCTCGCCATGCGTGCTTACAACCGCGGCAAGAATGTGGACGGTGAGCCGAATCTGGCCGCGCTGCAACAGGTCGGGCTGACGCCCGAACAAGTCGATGACATGTATCAGGTGATGGCGATCGCCAACTACGAAGATCGTTTCGTGATTCCGAGTGCGCATCGCGAGTACGCGGAGAACGCCTTCGACCTGCGCGGCAGCTGCGGCTTCAGTTTCGGCAACGGCTGTTCCGAGGGCAGCAGTGAACAAAGCCTGTTCGGCGGCGAGCGCAAGCGCACCATTCCCATCAAGTTGGAGGTTTGACATGACCGAGTCGGTCGCATCATCCAGCTCGGCGTCCCGCACGCTGCGCGCGCTCGCCCGCCTGCTGGCATACCCCGACACCGAATCGCTTGCCCAGTGGCCGGCGTTGTTGACCGCCATGCGTTCCGAGGCAGCCCTGGGGGCGGCGCGGCTGGCGCAGCTGGAAGCATTCGTCGGCGAGATCGCGCGGCAAGATCCGCTCGACGCTGAGGCCGACTATGTGCAGTGGTTCGACCGCGGCCGCGGGACATCGCTGTACCTGTTCGAGCACGTGCATGGGGATTCGCGCGCGCGCGGTCCGGCGATGATCGACTTGACGCGCAGCTATGAGCAGTCCGGGCTGTACCTGGCCGAGGGCGAGATGCCGGATCACCTGCCGGTGGTGCTGGAGTTCGCGTCGTCACGACCAGGCGACGAGGCTGCAGCGTTTCTGGCCGAAATCGCGCACTTGGTCAACGCGATCGGTTGCGCGCTGACGCGGCGCGAGAGTGGTTACGCCGCCGTGCTCGGTGCAATCCTCGATCTCGCCGGAACCGTCGAAAGCGACGTTCCGATCGCCGCCGAAGAACCGCTCGATGCCGCATGGAGCGAGCCCGTCGCGTTCGATGGCTGCGGCCCCGTCGCTGGTGCAGCTGGGCAGGACTCGCGGGACCCGCTGCGCCGTCACCATCAGAACCGGACTCGCCAGGAGGCATCCGCATGAACCCTGTTCCCTCCGCCTGGGAGGTCTACTTGCAGCAGTTCTTTTTCGGCATCTACCCGTACCTGTGCATGGCGGTGTTTCTGATCGGCAGTCTGGCGCGCTTCGATCGCGACCAGTACACGTGGAAGAGCGATTCGTCGCAGCTGCTGCGTCATCGCTCCCTGCGCCTGGGCAGCAATCTGTTCCATGCTGGCGTGCTGTTCCTGCTGCTGGGACACGCGGTCGGCATGTTGACCCCGCATGCCGTTTATGCGCCGCTGATCACCGCTGCGCAGAAGCAGATGTTGGCCATCGTCGCTGGCGGCGTGGCCGGTGGCATCGCGTTGGTCGGTCTCAGCATCCTGCTGTGGCGACGCTGGTCCGACCCGCGCATTCGCCTGACCAGTCGTACTGGCGATCTCGCGATTCTCGCAATCCTCTGGATCCAGCTGGTGTTGGGGCTGGCGACGTTGCCGCCGTCGCTGCAACACGCCGACGGTGCCGTGATGATGGCGCTGGCCGATTGGGCGCAGCGTATCGTCACGTTCCGGCCCTTGGCCGAGGATCTGTCTTGGCTGGCCTGGCCCTACAAGCTGCACATGGTGCTCGGGATGACGATCTTCCTGGTGTTCCCGTTTACCCGCCTGGTGCATGTGTGGAGCGGTCTGGCCGCGGTCGCGTACCTGTTCCGGCCGTGGCAGCTGGTGCGCTCGCGCCGCCTGCAGCTCCCACCCGGACACGAACGTCCGCAGCGCGCGCTCGATTAGTCGTTTCCGCCGCTGCATGAGTTCGGCATGGCGGCTGCGAAGCGGATTTGACTCGTGAGTGGAACTGCAACCTCAGCGCTTGCCGCGACCACGCACGCGGACGCTGTCGCGGACGTCGATCTCGAGCTGCAGGTCCAAGGCATCGGCCAGCGCGAACGCGCAGGCGTCGCGTCGCGGTAGCGTAGTGGCGTAGGTCTCGACCGGCGCGCGCGGCAATTGCAACTGCAGCGTTGGTTCGCGGCGCAACGACAGCACCGTGCCGAGTGCGACTTCCAGACACCAGCGGGCGCCGGGCCACGGTGCGACGGTCAGCACCAGCGTCTCGCCAGCCAGCAGCCGCGTCAGCTCGGCCTCATCCAGGCGCAGGCGCGCACTGCCGGTCTGCAGTTGCAGTTTCACGGCGACTTTCCTCTGACGTCGTCCGGCCGCTGTCCGCACAACGAGCAACCTTCGCTCCAGGCGCTGTCGCCGTCGGCGTAGTGTTCCTGTTTCCAGATCGGCGCTGCGTGCTTGACCTGCTCGATCGCCAATCGGCAAGCACGAAAGGCTTCGTCGCGGTGCGGTGTGCCGGCGGCCACGACGACGGCGATGTCGCCGACTGCGAGCCGGCCGTGGGCGTGGGCGATGAACAGCCGCAGCCGCGGTCCGACCTCGGCGCGCGCGGCGGCATCGATGGTCGCGAAGATCTCCAGGGCCAGCGGTGCGAACAGGTCGTAGCTGACGCCGATCACGTCGCGGCCGTGGTTGTGCGCGCGCACCTTGCCGACGAACAGCGCCAGGCCGCCGAATCCGGGATCGGAAACGAAGTCGAGCGCGGCTGCGGCATCGAGCCCGCACACGGCGATGTCGGCGATCTCGCGATGCAGATTCGATGCGGGCATGGCTCAGCCTCCACTCACCGGCGGCAGCACCGCCATGCGTCCGTCGGCGGGCAACGCATCGCCGTCGCGCAACACCTCGCGGTCGCTGGCGAACGCCGATCGCGCCAGCAGGCCAGGCTTGAACTCGGGCCAATGCGACTCGGCGTAGGTGCCGAGCGCGCGTCGCAAGTCGGCCACCGTGGCGGCCTCGGGCAGCGCCAAGGTGACCTTGGCCGCGGCATCGAATTGGCGAAACGCGCCGAACAGCGAAACCTGCACGATCATGCCGAAACCTCCCCCAGGATCAAGCCCAGTTCGTGTCCGCTGGCGTAGACCTCGACCAGCTCGCCCGCGTTGAATTGCTCGACTGCCTCGGGCAACACGATCCAGGCGTTGGCGTCGAGCAGGGGCGCGGTGCGGAACGACTCCTGTCCGGGCAACAGCGTCACTGCCAGGCGCCCATCACGGTCGCAGCCGAGACGAGCTTTCTGCCAGGCGCGAACGCCCGCGGGTTTGCGCGCCGGTTGCAGCAGGCGCGCCCGCCATGGCTGTTCATCGGGCAGGCCGAGCTGCGCGCGCAGCAGCGGTTCGACGAAGAAGCGCAGCCCGACCGCACTCGATACCGGATTGCCGGGCAAACCGAAGAACGCCTGGCCGCCGGCCAGCCTGGCTGCGAGCAGCGGTTTGCCCGGGCGCATCGCGACCTTGTGGAACAGCAGTTCGGCGCCGATCGCAGCCAGCGTTTGCGGTACGAAGTCGTAGCGTCCCATCGACACCGCCCCGGTGCTGAGCACGATCGTGGCGCCCGCGGCGAGGGCGCGCGCGAGCGCGGCGCGGAATGCATCGGCGTCGTCGGATACGGTCTCGCGGTGCACGCAGACCGCGCCCGCGGCCGCCACTCGCGCCGCCAGGTAGGGCCCGTTGCCGTTGCGGATCTGCCCCGCTGCAAGCGGCAGACCCGGGTCGTCCACCAGCTCGCGCCCGGTGCACAGCACCGCCACGCGCGGTTGCTCCCGCACCGGCAGGTGGGCGATGCCGAGCCCGGACGCAACCAGCAGGTGCGCCGGCGTGATCCACTCCCCCGCGCGCAAGGCGCGGCTGCCGACGCGCACATCTTCGCCGGCGCGGCGCAGGTGTTGTCCGACGCGGACATCGTCGAGCAGACGGATGCGACGGATGGCGCCGGGCAGCAGTTGCACCTGCTCGATCGGCACCACCGCATTGGCACCTTCGGGAATGCGTGCCCCGGTCATGATCTCGCAGGCGAGGCCGGGTTCCAGGCAGCGCGCGCCATCACCGGCGGCCTGTTCGCCGCAGACCGGCCACTCGCTGCCGCGCGCAGGCGCAGCGCCGGAGGTGTGAAGCGCGAAGCCGTCCATCGCGGCGTTGTCAAACGGTGGTAGATCGACCGGGCTGTCGAGGTCCTGGGCCAGCACCCGCCCGATCGCCGCTGCGGCTGACAGCCAGGTCGTCGCCTCTGGCCGCGCCAGCGTGCGTACGCGGCGCAGGGCTTCGTCAACCGCGATCATGGATGTGCGCCGCCGTCGATCATCGCCCGCGCATGCGCCAGCAGCGGCGCCAGGATGGCCATGCCCTGTGCCACCGCCTCGGGCTTGCCGGGCAAGGCCACCACCAGCGTCGATCCCACCATCACCGCCTCGGCCCGACTCAGCCAGGCGAGCGGCGTGTGGTGGTGGCTCTCGCTGCGGAACAATTCGCCCAGCCCCGGCACGCGCCGCGTCGCCAGCCGCGCCAGCACCTCCGGAAGACAATCGCGTGGGCCGATTCCGGTGCCGCCGGTGGTCATTACCAGGCTGATGCCTGCTGCGGCGAACGCATCGATGCGCGCACACAGCGCCTCGGCATCGTCGGGCAACACCTCGCTGGCGATGATCTCGGCGCCGATCCCGCCCAGCGCTGAAACCAGCACCGGACCGGAGCGATCAGGATACTGCCCGGCCGCAGCGCGATCACTCGCTGTCAGCACAGCGGTGCGCCAGCCGTCGATGCGGGCGATGGCACGCGGCTTGAACGTGCTGCGCTCGAACTCGTCGAGTCCATCAGGGTGAATCCACAATCCTTTCTTGCCACCCTCCTTGAACAGCAAGCGCACGCCGCCGATGCTGAGCGCCGGCTCGACCGGCTTGGTCAGGTCGTACAGCGTCAGCAGTGCGGCGTTGACGCCGGCCAGCGCCTCCATCTCGACCCCAGTGCGGGCTTCGGTCGCGGCTTCGCAATAGACGCGCACGACTGCACGCTGCGGCACCGGCAACACCTGCACGGCGACGAACTCGAGCGCCAGCGGATGGCACAGTGGCATCCACTGCCAGGCCAGCTTGGCGCCCTGGATGCCGGCGACTTCGGCCAGAAGCAGTGCATCGCCCTTCGGCAGGCGCCGCTCGACGATCGTGGCGAACGCCGTCGCGCCCGGCGCGAACTCGCCGACGGCGACGGCGCGCCGCGGCGTCGGGCGCTTGCGCCGCACATCGGCCATCGCGTAACGAGGGAGTCCGTTCATTCAACCTCCGATCGAAGCCAGGTGAGGGGTCAGCCCGGTGGCGCCGCGTTCCAGCGCATGGCTCGCGGCCTTCAGTCCGAGCTGGCTCAACAGCGTGGCCTGCAGCGCATCGGCCTGGTCCGCCGACTGCAGTAGTGGCCGCAGCGGGATGCCGAGCTCACCGAACAGGCACAGCCGCAGGTCGCCGCGGGCGGTGACCCGCAGGCGGTTGCAGCTGGCGCAGAAGTCGCGCGAATAGGGCGCGATGATGCCGATGCGTCCGGCGTAGTCCGGGTGTGCATACTCGCGCGCCGTGCCGGCATCCGGCGCACGCGCGAGCAATGACCAGCCGGCATCGAGCAGCGTTGTTTCCAGCAGTTCGGCACGGTAGTGGTGGCGTTCGAAATAGGCTTGGTTGTCGCCCGTGCGCATCAGTTCGATGAAGCGCACCGCCAGCGGCCGCGCCCGCACGTAGTCGAGGAAGGCCGGCAGCTGGTCGTCGTTGAGACCGCGCAGCAACACGGCGTTGAGTTTGATGTGCGCGAAGCCCTCGGCCAGCGCCGCGTCGATCCCGCGCAGGATTCCGTGCAGCCGGTCGGCGCCGGTGATCGCCGCGAAGCGCGCCGGGTCGAGCGCGTCGACGCTCACGTTCAGCGCGCCGAGTCCGGCATCGCGCCACTCGCGCCAGCGCTGTTCGAGCAGCGCGCCGTTGCTGGTCATCGCGATGCGTTCGATGCCGGGCGTGGCGGCGACGCAGCGGATGATCTCGATCAGATCATGACGCAAGGTCGGTTCGCCCCCGGTCAGGCGCACCTTGTGCACGCCGAGCCGCGCAAAGCCCGCGAGCAGGCGCGCGATTTCGGCCACGCCGAGCATGTCCGGGCGCTTCGCTCCAGCGCGATAACCCTGCGGCAGGCAATAGCTGCAACGGAAGTTGCAGGCCCCGGTCAGCGACAGCCGAAGATAGGAAAACGCCGCCCGAAGCGGTCGGCGAGTTGCGTCTGCATGTTCACTCCTTTCCAAATTGGGGAGGTGCGCGCGTTTCCCCGCGCACCCTCGGCCCGTTCGGGCCTCGTTCGGCGACCATGACCGCGTTGCCGCGACCACCAGGTGTGCCGAATCGGAGTTGCCATCGCGATTGGGCGCGATGGCGCCGCCATGCTAGCGGATGCACCGTCGCCGTCAATTGCTTCGGATCAATTGCGTGGGATTTCGCGCAGCGCGAAATGCACCGACGCGACCCACGCCAATGACACGGGCCCACCGGGACCGCCCAAACCCTCGCCCGGAGGCCGGGCGGGGGTGTTCGCATACGCGACTGTCTTGGTAGGGTGGGCGCATGGCAGGGGAGGCGCCTTGAGCAATACGATGAAAGCCCCATGCACGTCAGATGCGGGTGACGCGCACGTCCACGGGCTCGACGCGCAGGCCACGGCGTGACTTCGGTCGAACCGCGTTGGAACCTAGGCGCCAAGCTGGCGTTGGTCGGCTTGCCGTTTCTGCTCACGGGTCTGGTTGCCGCAGCGATCGCCCTATGGCTGTCGTGGCAACTCGACGGCGGCGCCGCCATTGTGAACGAGGCAGGTCGCATGCGCATGCGCGCCTACCGGCTAGCGTGGACGACGACAGCTGCCGGGCCTGAAGAGGAGCATCGGAGCCTGATCGCAGATTTCGACGCCAGCATGATGCTGCTCGCTCGCGGTGACCCAGCCCGCGGTCTGGTTACGCCCTGGAACGAAGAGGTCCGCGCCCGCTACTCCGAAGTGGAGCGGAGCTGGGCATTCCTGCGACGAGTGCATATCGCCGCCCCGCGGCCGCATGACCGCGCGCTGCTGGACGGTGCGACCCGACAGGTCGTGGTCGACATCGATCGGTTCGTGACGTCGCTCGCGCTTCGTTTGGAGCACTTCACCAACCTGTTGCATCTGGCCCTGGTAGGGTTGCTCGTGCTGGGGACCATGGCAGCCTCGGTGTTGGTCGTGCTCGGCTACCACTTCGTGATCGAGCCGTTGTCGGATCTGCGTCGGGCGGTTGCGCAGCTGCAAGCCGGCGACTTGGGGGCGCGGCTGGAACCTTCCACGCGCGACGAGTTCGGCGATCTTGCCGTCGGCTTCAATGAAATGGCCGGCCAGCTGGAGGCCAGCTACACCGAACTGGCGCAGCGGGTGCGGGAGCAGACCGCGCAACTGCACGAGGAGCGCGAGCGCCTGCAGACCCTTTATGACGTAAGCCTGCTGGTGGCGCGTGGCGGCTCGCTGCAGGAGCTTGGCGATGGATTCGTGCGCCAGCTGCGGCTGGCCGCGCGCGCCGATGCAGTGGCGCTGCGCTGGAGCAATCACGGCAACCAGCCGTTCGTCATGCTGGCGAGCGACGGCTTCGGCGACGTCTTGGTGCGCGACGAACACTGTATTCGCTGTGGCGACTGCCTGTGCGGGGCTCGCACCTCGCGAGCGGCATCGGCGTGATCGAGCTCGGTTCGGAACTTCAGCGGCGGCATCCGGACTGTCAGAGACAAGACTGGTCCACTCTTGTCGTGGTGCCGATCCTTGCCCAGGAACGGCTGATCGGTGAGATCGATCTATTCTTTCGCAGCGGGGAGCCACCGAGTGCCAGCGAGCGTTCCCTGCTGGAGGCGTTGGCGGCGCACCTGGCCAGCGGCA
Organism: Lysobacterales bacterium; assembly: GCA_016703225.1. NCBI lineage: Bacteria > Pseudomonadati > Pseudomonadota > Gammaproteobacteria > Lysobacterales > Lysobacterales bacterium. Next base: position 7,183 of record JADJCM010000006.1, on the reverse strand, counting down.
TGGAAGCGCTGCGGCTCCAGGCGCTTGAACGCGAATCCGCAGTAGCCGAGGAGCGATCCATGCTTGCGCGCGAACTCCACGACTCGATCGCGCAATCACTGGCGTTCCTGAACATTCAGGCGCAGCTGATGCGCCGCGCGGTTGCCGATGGCGACCAAGCCCGCATGCGCGAGGTGTTGGCCGAGATCGAACTGGGATTGCGCGAAAGTCACGGCGACGTCCGCGAGCTGCTGGTGCACTTTCGCACTCGAACCAATGTCGAGGATATGGCGCACGCGCTGCAGGCGACGCTGCACAAGTTCGAGCATCAAAGCGCCATCGCGGCATCATTGGCGATGCACGACGAGGGCCTGCCGCTGGCCGCAGACGCACAGGTACAAGCACTGCACATCGTCCAGGAAGCGCTTTCCAACGTGCGCAAGCACGCTGTGGCGAACCGGGTTTGGGTCGACGTCTGGAAACGGCCGAGTTGGCGCATCGAGGTTCGCGACGATGGGCGCGGTTTCCAGGTCGATGTGGATCGCGAGGACGCCGGTACACATGTCGGGCTGCGCATCATGCGCGAGCGGGCCGAGCGCCTGGGCGCGCGACTGCGGATCAGTTCGGAGCCCGGTCGCGGCACGACGGTGTCGCTGACCTTGCCCGGGCCTGACGCCGATCTGGCAAGATCGAAGCCCGCAGCAGGCGCAGGCCCCCCGGATGGATGACGAAGACAAGATCAGGCTCGTGGTGGTCGATGACCACACGCTGTTTCGCCGTGGCCTGATTGCGTTGTTGGCTGCGGATGCGGGTTTGGCGGTGGTGGGTGATGCGGCGGATGCGAGCGAGGCACAGCGCAAGATCGGTGCGCTTCAGCCGGACGTGATTCTGCTCGACAACCACTTGCCCGGCGTGACCGGTATCGCCGCATTGCCGGCGCTGAAGGCGGCTTGCCCCGAAGCCAAGGTGCTGATGCTCACGGTCAGTGCCGACGAGGAGGATCTCGGCGATGCCTTGCGTGGCGGCGCGAGTGGGTACCTGCTGAAGACGATCGAAGGGGACGCCTTATCGCTGGCGATCCGGCGTGCCGTGGCCGGCGACAACGTGATCGCGCCGGAACTGATCGGCAAGCTGGTTTCGGTGTTCCGGCGCTCGGGCGCAAGCCCGGAGTCTCTAGCGGATGCCGAGTTCGACGAACTGTCGCCGCGCGAGACCGAGATCCTGACCGCGATCGGTAGCGGCGCCAGCAACAAGGAGATCGCACGCAGGCTGTCAATTGCCGAGTCCACGGTCAAGATCCACGTGCAGCATCTGCTGCGCAAGCTGAGAGTGGCATCGCGAGTACAGCTTGCAGTCATCGCCAAGACACGTGGCCTGATTTAGCAGGCGATCGCCGTCACGAAATCGATAGCACTCGGCGAATTAGACATGGCCGATGTGGATGCTTGGGTCCTGGTCGGCTGATGCCGTAGGGCGTTGCGCTACGAGGGCACGTTGTTGCACCCAGAACTCAGTGGGCGCAAGATCCAGAAGCGATGCGAATTGCCGATTGCCCTTTTCAACCCGAACCGAGGCGAACTCGATGGCTACGAAGGTGCTTCTGGACACAGTCACGCAGGCCGAGCTTGGAAACAAGGGCCTCGTAGTCACGATCTATCAAGACGACGATATCTTGGGCCATCTCATGGTCGGGAAGGCGTCGCTGGTTTGGTTTGAGAAGAGCGCTAAGAAGCGCGGCCGGAAAGTCACCTGGAATGATTTTCACGCGTGGATCATGGCAAAGAATGAGGTTGCCGCGACCCGCCCGTGATCCTTCAGGCCGGGCGTATGCAACTCTCCGCACACAGGCTTCGAGTGCTGTCGTTCGCGCCATGCACAAGACCACGCAAGGCGATGCGCGTCCGATGGAGTCACCGCGTTCGCCGCGCAGTGCGGTGAGCCACTACGCCGCGAAGTCCTGGTCGCGAAAGCGCAGAGTGATCGTGCGCGCCGAGCATCGCGAGCAGGGATCGAATCCGCGCTCCCAAGTTCCGCAGCTAATCGCGTAAGCCATTGATTTGCCTGTCGGGAGACAGGCAAAAATGACACAACATGGGCGTCAGGAAAGTTTCTTGATGCCGAGGGCGGCGAACAGTTCGAGTTGCTGGGGTGTGGTCGTGCCGATGCCGGTGAGGCTCTGTTTGCCGATGTGCACGCGATGCGTTTGCAGACGGCGCAGGAGTTCGAGGGTGGTCTTCGGGCTGTTGGTGTTGCCGTTCGCCTTCAGGCGCATGCGCATGACGCGGTAGAGGACGAGCGCGAGGAAGCAGATCAACGCGTGCGCGCGGATGCGATCGGGCAGTCGGTGGAAGACCGGTGCGATGTCGAGGTCGCTCTGGAGCACGCGAAAGCCGCGTTCGATGTCGGCGAGACTCTTGTAACGGCTGACGACTTGTTCGGCGCTGAAGTCGTTGACGTTGGTCAGCAGCACCAGCTTGCCGTCGAAACGCGCGAACTACTTCCGACCATGTCGCCACGATTGTCTGCACTGGTGATCGACCTCGTCGACTCGCGTTCCGCCAGGCCCGGTTGGCCGTCGTGCTGGAGAGAGACGAAGACGCGACTTTCTTGGTCACCACCACATGCGCATTTCGGTGATACGCAACCGGTCATTTCGGTCGATCGTGACCGGGGACTGCTGAGTGTTGTGCGGTTGGTCAGATGGTAACCGGGTCGGTCACGATGGGTCGTCGTTTTTGGGTTATTCGTGCTGCTTCTTTCGCATCGATTCGCCCTTGAGCGCGATCCGGTGCGAGCGGTGCACGAGGCGGTCGAGGATGGCGTCGGCGACGGTCGGGTCGTTGAGCCAGGCATGCCAGTGATCGATCGGCAGCTGGCTGGTAATGATGGTCGACCTGCTGGTGGCGCGGTCGTCGATGACTTCGAGCAGGTCGTGGCGTGCGGCCTGATCGAGCGGGGTCATGCCCCAGTCGTCGAGGATCAGCACGTCGATGCGCGCGAGTTGCGCGAGCAGTTTGCCGAAGCTGCCGTCGGCATGCGCGATGCGTAGCGCTTCGGTGAGCCGCGGCACGCGTTGATACAGCGCCGGGAAGCCTTGGCGACACGCGTGCTGCGCCAGCGCACAAGCGAGCCAGGTCTTGCCGACGCCGGTCGGACCGGTGATCAACAGACTCTGCGTTTGTCGGATCCAGTCGCCACCCGACAAGGTCGCGACGAGGCGCTTGTCGAGGCCGCGGCCAGCGCTGTAGTGGACGTCTTCGAGACAGGCGTCGCCGTGCTTGAGCCTGGCTGCGCGCAACAATCGATCCAGGCGACGGCCATCGCGCCAGTGGCGCTCGCGATCGACGAGCATTCCTAATCGATCTTCAAACGATAGGTCCTGGCACATCGGCTGGGTGCGTTGTTCCTCAAGGGCACGGGCCATGCCGTCGAGCTTGAGGACGCGCAGCTGGTCAAGGGTGGGATTCGTGAGCATGCAATTTCCTTCAGTGGGTGGTCGGAGGAACGAGGTAGTAGGCCGGGCCGCGCAGGTTGTCGTGGTCGGGACTGATCCAGTCGGCTTGTGGTTGCGTGGCGGGCAGCGGCTGCTGGTCGAGGCCGCCCTGCAGGATCGACAGCACCGACTTGCGAGTGCGCGAACCGATCGCGATGGCGCGCGTGCACGCGGCTTCGAGACGCACATGGCCGTAGTGCCGCGCCAGCGACAGCAGACCGAGGCAACTGCGATAGCCCATCTCCGGATGCGGCCGGTCGGTGAGCAGGTGCTCGACCAGTGCACGGGTCGACGGCCCGATGTCGGCGGCCCAGTGCTTGAAGCGGTGCGGCGTCCACTCCAGGTGCGCGCGGTGTGCCGCCGGCATGTGCTCGGCCACCGTGGTGTGCCGGCCCTTGGACAGTGAGCGCGCATGGCAGGCGACGCGGCTGCCGCCGTGCAGGATCTCGACGGCGTAATCGGTGATGCGGGCTTCGACGGTCCGGCGCACCAGGCTGTGCGGCACGCTGTAGTAATGCGCGTCCACTTCGACGTGATAGTCGATGTTGACCCGGCAAGGTTTGAAGCGGGCGTGCTCGAAGGCCTGAGCGGGCAAGGCCATCAGCGCCGGCCGGTCGATGGCCTCGAACCATTCGCGGCGACAACCATCGAGCTTCTTGAAGCGGCGGTTGTTCAGATCGATCAGCAGATCGGCGATCGCGTGGTTCAGTGCGCCGAGCGAGAAGAACACCTGATGGCGCAGGCGCGCGAGGATCCAGCGCTCGACCACCTGCACACCGACTTCGACCTTGGATTTGTCCTGCGGGCGCCGCGGTCGCGCCGGCAGGATGGCCGTGCCGAAGTGTTCGGCGCAGCGCAATGCCGCCAGGTTCGGCTCCGGGTCGTAGCGATTCGGGCAGGCGATCAACGCCCGCGGATTGTCCGGCACCACCAAGGCCGGCACGCCGCCGATGAACGCAAACGCCTGTGTCAGTCCGCGCAGCCAATCGCCCTGGGTCTCGCCCGCAGTCGCACAGGCATAGGTGTAGTTCGATGCGCCGAGCACGGCCACGAAGATGTGCGCGGCGCGCACTTCGCCGGTGTCCGGGTCAACGAGCGGCACCGTCTGCCCGGCATAGTCGATGAACAGCTTCTCGCCGGCCCGATGCACCTGACGCATCGAGCGCCGCAGCGAGGCGGCATAGTCGTGATAGTGCTGGCAGAACTGCGTGTACCGGTACGTCGGCTGATCCGCGTTCGCTTCCAGATATTCCTGCCACAGCAACTGCAGCGTCACGCCCTTGCGGCGCAGCTCGCGATGCACGATCGGAAGATCGATTGGCACGCGCTCGCCGCGCACCACTGGCACCGGCAGGCACAGACGTGCCCCGATCTGCGACTCGTCCAGCGCCGCCAGCACCGGCCAGTCCAGTCCCTGCGCGCACGCGCGGGACACGTATTTGCTGACCACGCCTTTCGACAACCCCATCGCCCGCGCGACCAGCTCATTCGACAGGCCGCATTCCAGCTTCAGGCGGAGACATTCCTTGATCTTGCGCATAGCCATTCTCGGTGTCGGCACTTCCCACTCCAAACCGAGCAGGATGCCGAGGCGTTGATGTCATGCACAACAAACCCAGCGTTTCGGTAAGCCGTGACCGGCCATTTCGGAACAGCGCCAAAATCGGTCACGATCGACCGAAACAGGCGGTCACGCCTTACCGAAACGACCGGTCACGCCTTACCGAAATGGGCGGTCACGATGGACCGAAATACGCACCACCACAGAATACAGGCTCGTCGCGAAGCTGATTGGTCCAGCCCTGAAACTTCCTGGAGCCGATGAGATCATGCACGGCGTCCTGGACTTCCTCGCCTCGCGCAGACGGCCCCAAGATACCGAACTGCAGTTGGGTGTGGCGCAGGAGTTGCCGCTGCGTGCATTGTAGCCAAGCCCGACAAGCAAGAATGCAGCATAAGGGCGATCGTCGACGATCAGGTCTGGGCGATCAGGATCTTTGGGCGTGTAAAGGGCATGCCCGAGGGTGACTACCATGTTCTGCTGCTCGAAGCCTTTCCGGCGTGAGCTGGTTGAGGTAGCGATTCAACCAGCGTGCCGGCAGGGGCAGGCAGGAATCGTCGGCGAAATCGACCAGATTGGGCGAGACCAACCCCAACAGCACCCGTTGCTGTAGCCCTGGTCCTGATTACCGAACAAGTCATTGTCGACGCGGAAGTTGATGGTCTCAGGGCCCGGCGATGATCGCATTCGGCACGCACTTGAGCGGTGATCATGTCGGGCTTCCGTGCACGGGCGTGGCTAGGCTTGTCGGGGGTCTTGCGTCGCCGACGGGTTCAACCAACTGGCCTCTCCACCGCGACTCACGGCACTTGACAAAAAGGGAATGATCGTTCATTCTTGTCGCAAGACTACCATGTCTTCCCTCTTCCAAACGTCCTCTCTTCTGGTTCCCACATGCTCATTACAACCAGACTATCCTTGCTAACCATCGCGACATTGACGGTCCTGCTCGCCGGCTGCGGCGGCGGAGCGCCCGCGCCGCAGGCGCCGCCGCCGACGCCGGTCACGGTCGTCACTGTCGTGCCCGAGCCCGTTGCGCTCACCCGGGAATTGCCCGGCCGCGTGCACCCGCTGCTCGTGGCCGAGGTGCGGCCGCAGGTCAGCGGCATCGTCAAGAAGGTGCTGTTCACTGAAGGCGGGCGCGTCGAAGCCGGCCAGCCGCTTTACCAGCTTGATGACGCCACCTATCTGGCCGACGTCAACAGCAGCAAGGCGCAACTGGCGCGCGCGCAGGCCACCCTGAACTCGGCCCAGCTCACCGCGGCGCGCGCCGACGAGTTGGTAAAGATAGAAGCGGTCAGCGCGCAGGATCACGAGAACGCGGTCGCAGCGTTGCGCCAGGCGGAAGCCGAGGTCGGCATGATGCGCGCAGCGCTCGATCGCGCGAAAGTCACCGCCAGCTATGCACGCATCGTCTCGCCGATCGCCGGCCGCATCGGCAAGTCGACGGTGACGCAGGGCGCACTGGTGACGGCGAATCAGGAGGCAGCGCTTCCACCGGCGCAGCAGTTGGACCCGATCTATGTCGACGTCACCCAATCGAGCACCGAATGGCTCGAACTGCGCCGTGCGCTCGACAGCGGCAATCTGTCTGACGGTAGCGACGTGCCCGTGTCGATCCTGCTCGAAGACGGTTCGCGCTACGAACACGACGGCAAGCTCGTCTTTTCCGAAGTGACGGTGGATACCAATACCGGCAGCTACGCGCTGCGCATCGTGGTGGACAATCCGGCGAACTTGCTGCTGCCCGGCATGTACGTGCGTGCGGCGGTGAGCAAGGGCGAACGCGCCAACGGTCTGCTGGTTCCGCAGCCGGCCATTACTCGCGATCCGACGGGCAAAGCCATTGCAATGGTGGTGGGGGGCCGACGGCAAGGTCGAACAGCGCACCGTGCAGGTGAGCCAGACTGTCGGCAACCGATGGTTGGTCGAGAGCGGCCTGGCGGCCGGCGACAAGGTGATCGTCGAAGGCTTGCAGAAGATCCGCCCCGGGCGCCGCCGTGAGCCGACCGAGCGAGGCGCTGAGGCGCTCGCCGCTCCACCTCCCCGGCGCCTCGCGCCGGCGGCACGCTGAGGGACCGGCCCACATGGCATGGTTCTTCATCGATCGACCGATTTTCGCGTGGGTCATCGCGATCATCATCATGCTG
>JADJCM010000005.1 GCA_016703225.1 Lysobacterales bacterium | reverse complement strand
CAGCATCGTGTTCTGGGATCTGATCCCATCGAAAATCATGATGGCATATTACTGCAGCCAGAAAACAGGATTATGGGTAAATGTTGATCCGATGGGCTGGCAAAAACGCAATCCGCTAGAGAAATCTCTCGCGTTGCCGAACGGCGCGTACAAATATAGACCGCAGCAACAACGGGTTCAGGGATATCGTGACAGCCAATCTGAGGGTCGTAAATCGTCGTGACGAATTGTGGTTTGGAATAAAACGCATCGAGCACGAATTGGTTGACATTAGATCGAATGGGAGACTCCAGCGATAGAGCGGTACTTTGAAGCGGGGGAGGTGTGCCACGGCCCAATGACGTTGTGGGACTACCGATTGTGGATGAAGAGCTGCGAGTGCGCCAAAGTGCACCGTAACTCGGCCGGAAGCTTCTCCGCGATAATCACTTTATTTGAAAATAGGAAGTAAGCAGTCATGTCATTTGAACTGGTTTCTCTATTTAATATCGCCTCAATTGCCGACGCTTCATATGTCGAATTCAATTTCGATGGGGTGCCGCATGGCTACGGACTAGGAATTTTCGCTCTTCGTCAACAGCTGGTCGATTCAGGGAGATTCACCGAATCACAGGCTCAAGCCTTCGCCGAAGAATGGGAAGTCCTAAGTCAGTACTCGAACGAGTCGTTGCTGCGCGGCACCGGTTTTTCCGGCGCGTTGTTCCGAAATCGACTGCATCCTGAGATCGTTGTGTTTGGCTTACGTGGTACGCAGGATTTGCTTGATTTGGTGATGGCTGATGGCGTGCAGCTGGTTGGTGAGGGTCTGGCGCATGACCAAGCCATGGATATGTACAACTACTGGATGCGGCTGCAAGCGCCGCTTGGAGCCGACGTTCCGCAGTTGAGGCTGGTGGAGATTACCGAGGATGATCCGAATTTCGACGCTAGCCGCGTGATCCGGGTGCTTGACAAAGCGGCGATGTGGAGCATCCGGTCTACAAACAACCCAGTCTTTCAGGGCCGGCAGGCGGCCCCGGTCTCGGTGCTGTGACCGCAGAAATCGATACTGTTACCGGGCATAGCCTAGGCGGACACTTGGCCATGGTGTTTTCGCGATTGTTCGGCGTGAACGCGGTGACGGTAAATGGTGCCGGGTTCCTGACTGGTTGGTTCCTGGCCGCTGCTCGATGCCGAGGAAAACATCGCGAGTTTTTTTTCGAACATTGTCACGCAAGATTGGGCGTTGGTTCAGCCAGGCCAACACCTTCCGATTTACATCGAGAACGCTGGTCTTGGGAATGTATTCGGACACGGCGCGTCAGAAATGACAGCCGCGATGGGTGTGTACGACCTATTCATCGGGCTCGACTCGACGCTTCAGAACTTTGACAATGTGGCGTTGGAACGACTGCAGCCGATATTCGAGTTCGCGACGAACGATGACATTCATTCCGATCAGTTTTTCAACAACTCAAACGGCACGCTGGAGAGGATCGTCAACCAGCTCAGTCGACTGTTTGGCATTCAATCAAATCTGTCAGATCCAAATGACAACGAAGCGAGGTGGGCGCAGATCGCATTACTCCAAGCGCAGAACTCGGCATACACAGCGAACGTCGGAGATTTTCACATCGAGTTCGTTGGAGACTTGAGTGCTTCGGAGCTCGCCGCCGCGGCGCGTGCTGACCTTGGTTACCTATATGCGTTGTTGCAACAAAATATGTTTGTGTTGGCCGGCAATAACGCGTACTACGCAGAAAGCAGCCATTCGACCACACTAACGCAATCTCAGTACAGCGACGCATATTTGAATGACTTCTGGCAAGCGCTTTCTGCTGATCGCCGATTACAACGCCGGCGCGAATGACGCAAGTGACCTGCTGCCGCGGGTGCTGGACCGCGCTTACCTCGAAAACTGGGACAGCAACGCCGAAGGTGACTGGGATTACGTCACGTACGTGGACGGGGAGCGCATCGCGGTCACGGTCGACGGCGTAGACGGGTTGTTTGAGACGCGCAATCACGTCATTCATCTCGACAATGAGGAGGCGCACACGCTGGAAGGAGGAGGTGTGTCTGACCGCCCTACGGCGGTGGAGGCGACGACAGCTGCGCGGTCTCGATGGTGACGATCATCTGGAGGGTGGAACGGGTGCTGATCAGTTGCTCGGAGGAGAGAGGGCAACGATCGGCTGGAAGGGGGCGCAGGCGACGACGTATTGCGCGGTGGAGAGGGCAGCGACGAGTTGATCGGTGGCGACGGTTTTGACAGCTACGGGTTGGCATCGGGCACGACATCGTCGACGACGACAATCAGCGTGGTGAGGTGTTCTGGCTCGACGAGTCTGGGCAACAGATGCAGTTGCGCGGCAGCGCGGGCTTGGCCGATCCGGTGCGCAACTGGCTGCAGACGTCGGCGACGAGCTGGTACGACCGCGCGAACCGGATGTACTACTCGCTGACGACCGCTTGGGACGGCAGCCCGCGGCTGCGGGTGACCGGAGCCGGCAATGACGACGATGCGGCTGCGGTCTGGATCGAGAACTTCCACGACGGTGATCTCGGCATCGTGCTCCAGCCCGCCGCGCTGCCAGCAGCCACCGGCACATTGGTGGGCCCAGACGACAACGGGCAGTGGTTCATCGTGGAAGAACTCGCCGAGAACGGAGTTGATGCGCTGGCGGACGATTTGTGCGCGCCGGACCACGTTGTCGCGAACGAGTTGCAGAACATACTGATCATGGCGAATGGCCACGACTGGGTCGAGGCGGGGTTGGGTCGTGATTGGGTGCTGGGCGGAAGCGGCAACGATCACTTGTTCGCGAATGCCTGGCGCGATCCCGCAGCGCCGCCAGCAGCGGCGCGTGGCGCCGCAGTCACAAGCGCAGCGGACGACGCCGCCGGCGATCTGCTGAGCGGAGACGAAGGCGACGACTACATCGTCGGCGAGGACGGCAACGACCTGCTGCTCGGCGGGGCTGGGCGGGATGTGATCTACGGCGGCGGTGGCGACGACAGCATCTATGGTGACGAGCAGGCCCCGGGGTCAACCCCATGACGATCGAGGACCCGGACCGCGCCGCCGGACTGGGCGGTGTGGTCGATGAGTCGCGAAGTGATCGTCGAAGGTGACTCGACCCCGTACCGACCACGTTCACCAATTGCGAGCCCTACGAACTTGCCGGCGGTGATGCCGACGTGATCCTCGCCGGCGCCGGCGCCGATTGATTTTCAGCGGTGCGGGTGCGGACTTCGTGGACGGCGGCGAGGGCAACGATGTCGTATTCGCAGGTGCGGGTGCTGACACTGTGCTGGGCGGAGAGGGCGATGATGCGATCTACGGCGACAATTCCTCCGCGGGCGTCGCCGATGCAGCCGGGGATTTCATCGACGGTGGCGCGGGCAACGATCTGATCCACGGCGACGATGGGGACGACGTGATTGAGGGTGGCGCGGGCGAAGACATCATCCACGGCGGTGATGGTGACGACGCGCTGCGCGGAGGCACGGACGACGACCAATTGACCGCGGGAGAGGGCGACGATGTCGTGTCCGGTGAGGAGGGAAATGACCGAATGGCTGGCCACGAGGGCAACGATGTGTTGCTCGGCGGTGATGGCGATGACGATATGGATGGAGGCGAAGGCGACGACAGCCCGGTGGCGGCGACGGCGTCGACACGATGCGCGGTGGCGCCGGGCACCGATGCGCTGTTGGGCGGAGAAGGCAACGACCTGATTGGCGGTGGTGCCGGAAACGATCAGTTGTCTGGAGGCGAAGGCGACGACGAACTGCAGGGCGACGGCCTTGATGTTGCGGCTGGCGAGCAGGGCGACGACACACTCGATGGTGATGGCGGCAACGATCGGTTGTTCGGCTTCGGTGGCGCAGATTCGCTGGATGGCGGCAGTGGCAATGACGAGCTTCATGGTGGCGACGGTGACGACACGCCCAGCGGCGGTGCCGATAACGACTCGCTGTACGGTGATGCCGGAGACGACGTGCCTGAGGGTGGGGCAGGCGTCGACGTGCTGGAAGGCGGTGATGGTGCCGATGTCCTCAGCGGTGGCGAAGGCGGCGACACCTCAATGGTGGTGCCGGTGCCGATGATCGCCGGTGGTGGCGGCGCCGACTACATCGTGGTCGGTGACGGCGACGACACTCCTGCTCGGCGGCGACGGGGTGACATGTTGATTGCGGCGCCGGCAACGACATTATCGACGGCGGCGCGGGCAACGACATCATCGATGGCGGCGGCGGCAACGACCAGTACATCTGAATGCGACCAGTGGCAACGACCAATCCGAGGGCTTGACCAGGGCGGAGCTGTGGTCAAGTTCGGGGCCGATGTCGACAAGGCCGATCTGTTCGTCTGGAAGTTCGGCAACGACCTGGTCATCGAACGGCGCAACGGCAGCAGCGTCACGCAGCCTGTTATCGAGGACTTCGGTGCCAGTACGTCGGCACCGGTGCCTCTCGAGTTCGCCGACGGCACGCGTTGGACCGCGGCCGATGTGCTCGCCGTGCTGAACGACGGCAAAAATGGCGACGACATGATTCCCGGCTATCAGATCGACGAGTCCATTACCGGCCGCGCCGGCAACGACGAGCCAGCGTGGCGGCGGCGGCAATGACGTGCTCGACGGAGGCGCTGGCCATGATCGGCTCTTACGGCAATGATGGCAACGACACGCTGCTTGCCGGCGACGGCGTCGACTATGTCTACGGCGGCGACGGCGACGACCTCATTACCGGCGGCCACGGCAATGATCTGTTGAGCGGTGGCACCGGCAGCAATGTCTACCGGTTCGGTCGCGGTGACGGGGTCGACGAGATCACGCTCGAAAGCAACACCGACGTGCTGCGCCTCGACGCAGGCATCGATGCCAACCAGTTGATCATGGCGCGCAGCGGCGACGACCTGCTGATCGAGATCATCGGCACCACCGACCAGGTGCGCGTCCTCGACCATTTCGTGGTGGGCGCAGGCCCTGCCGCGATCGAGTTCGCTGGTGGCGGCGCTGCGTTGACTGCGGCGAGCACGCTGCGCTCGCCGAAGGAGGCGGTAGCGCGAATACGCAGGCGGCACCAGCGGCAACGACACCTTTACCGTGGACCATCCAGACGACCAGATCAGCGAGCAGCCGGATGCTCGCGACCAACGTCGAGCACATGATTGTCAACACCACGAGATCTTCCAACTTCGACCCGGATCGCTTCACCGGCAACGCGCTCGACAACGTCATCGATGTCCAGTCCAACCAAGTCGCAGTCGTCATCGACGGCGGCGTCGGTGCCGAAGAGTCTGCTGGACCGTGTCGGTCGAATCGTCGCTGGCAGGCACTGCGCAGATGAATGAACGTGTCGACAACTTCCGCGCGACCGCGGCCGTGGCCGTCCAGGTACAGGGCAACGAGCGCAACAATCGCATCGACCTGGCTGCCGCAACGGCGGCGAGCAGCGCGGCCGGCGGTGTCGGCAATGATGTCTATGTGCTGGGCAACGGTGCTGCTGTCGTAGAGATCGCCGGTGAGGGTACCGATCATGTCGAGTTCGTTGGCGTCAACGGGCAGGTCACGCTGGCCGACAACGTCGAGGCGTTGACCTTGATGGCCGCGGCCTTGGTCGCGAACGGCAGCGGCAATGCGCTGAACAACGGTCTGGTCGGCAACAACTACGACAATACCCCTGCGGTGGCGATGGCGTCGATACGCTGGGGTCGGCACGGGCGGCAACGACGCGCTGTACGGTGATGACGGCGACGATATCGTCTCCGGCGGCGACGGCGACGACGTGCTCGACGGCGGTAGCGGCAACGACCGGTTGACCGGAGGCAACGGCAGCGACACCTACCACGTTGATGCACTGGGCGACGTGGTCACCGAGACTGGCGCCGCAGCACGGAGCTGGACGTGGTGCACGCAGCGATCGACTACGGCCTCGGCGCCGGTATCGAGAACCCGTTTCTGACCGAGCTGCGCGTGCAGGTACCGGCAATGCGCAGGACAATCTGCTCCAGGGCAATGAGGAGCTGAACACGCTGACCGGGGGGCCTGGTGTAGACCTGCTGCGCGGCGGCGCAGGAGATGATGTCTATATCTACAACCTGGGCGATGGCTCCGACCGGATCGAGGAGCTGTTGGGGGAGGGCGTAGACACATTGCGACTCGGAGCGGGCATCACCACTTCAGCGGTCAGCCTGGTACGTGAATCCGGGCGCATCCTGTTGCGTGTAGCTGGTCAGGAGATCGACCTGACGATCCCGGCGGGTGTCGTGGCGTCTGGCGTCGAGTTCATCGAGTTTGCGTCGGGTGAGCGTTGGGATGTACTGGCAATGACTGCCATCGACAATCCTCCGGAGGTGCTGCTCTCGCTGCTGGCGCCAATGGCGCTCGGCGGCCAGGCGTTCGAGTTCGTGGTGCCGGAAGGAACGTTTGCGGACGAGGATCCGTCTCAACTGCAGTTGTCGGTTCCGCCTGATTCCTTGCCTTCGTGGCTAACTTTCGACGTTGCGAGCAGGACCTTCAGTGGCACGCCGCCGGTGAACACCGGTATGGACTATGAACTCGAATTGCGGGCCACCGATGCGAGCGGACAAGCGGTCTCCACATGGTTCAGTCTGGAGTTGCGCAACCCGGTCTCCGGTACGTCGGCCGACAACACCATGAACGGCACAGCAACAAGGGACGCAATGTTCGGCCTGGCGGGCAACGACACGCTGAACGGCATGGCTGGTGCGGATCATCTGGTCGGCGGCGCGGGGAATGACACCTATGTCGTGGACAACGAAGATGACCGCGGTCGAGTTGGCGGATGAGGGCATCGACCTGGTGCAGTCCTCGGTGTCGCACGGCCTGTACGACGATGTCGAGAACCTGAGCTTGACGGGCTCGGCGGCGATCGACGGCTTTGGCAATGAACTCGACAATGTGCTGACCGGAAATTCCGGAGCGAATCTGCTGGATGGGTGGCTGGGCAACGACACGCTCGATGGCGGTTCCGGGAACGACACCATGCTTGGTGGCGAGGGCGATGACGTCTTCTACGTTCGCCTCGAAGGTGGTGCCGGAACGGACACGCTCACCGGTGGGGAAGGCGATGACACCTACGTCATGGCGCGTGGCAATGGTGTCGACACCGTGGTCGAAACCGGATCTCCGGGTGGCAATCAGGATTTCCTGTGTCTGAAGCCCGGAGTCACCTACGACCAGCTCTGGTTTCGGCGTCCGTCGGGGTCGAACAACCTCGAAATTCTGATCATCGGGACTTGATCGGGTAGTGATCAAGAATTGGTACCTTTGGCCTCAACAATCGAGTCGAAATCATCCGGACTGAAGACGGCAACATGGCGTGAGTGCGGACAGCGTTCAAGCCCCGGTTACGGCGATGGCTGCGCCGTTGCCGCCCGCGACTGGCCAAACCACCTTGCCGGCGAGCACACGTGCACAATTGAACGCGGTGTTTGCAGCGACCTGGGCGACCTACAGTGGCGCATCCATGGTTGCCCCAGAGATCGAGGCCGCAAGGCATGTGCTCGAATTTGAGCTGTCCGTGCTCGAAGCAGCCGCTCGCGCTCGAAGTCAGTGGCGTCCGTCCGCGCCAGACCCCATCGCCGGGCGCCATCTGCCGGGCGACCTGCCACTGTGGTCAACCAGAAGGTTGCACAACCATCCGCTCAACGCTGCGCTTCTCAGGAATCACGAGTTTGATGAGCGTGAGTTCGAGTTCGAGTTGGCCGCCGTCGCCGCGCGGGATGCGCTGGAACGGCTCATGCAGGGCCGCGTTTCGGAGAAGCCATCGCCCGTCGACCCCAAGTTCGACACTTCCCGGCCAAAATTGTGGATTTCGAGGTGAAGGCATATTGATTTGATTGGGTTTTATCAGTCGTTTTTCGCAGTCGTGTAGGGGCACGTGGTGTGCTCCAGAGCCATTGGCAGCGGATCGCGTGCGTGTTACCGTCACGCCATGCACATCAAACTTCATCGATCCGGTCCGCGCACCTATGTGCGCATCGTCGAGGCGTATCGAGACGCGGGGCGCGTCAAGCACCGAACAGTGGCTTGTTGCGCGTGACCGGTCGCGCAGATGAGGTCGGCGTGGATCGCACGATTGCCGTGGCACCGGCGCTGGAGTTTGGCCCGAGTTCGCTGTTGACCGCGCTCTGGGTCGAGCTTGGTCTGGATGCATCATTGCGGCACTTGTTGCGGTCGTCGCGGCGACAGTTCGATGTCGTGGCGATGTTGCGCGTGATGGTGTTGCATCGCTTGTGCGATCCGGATTCGAAGCTCGGCGTGTTGCGCCGGTTGCAGCTGGCGCGCTTGCCGGGCATCGATCCGCAGACGGTGACGCACCAGCGTTTGCTGCGTGCAATGGATGCGCTGAGCGATGTCGGGGATCGGCTGCAGGATGCGCTGGCAACGATGTTGCGGCCGATGCTGGATGTGGCGCTGTCGATCGTGTTCTACGATCTGACGACCATTCGGGTGCATGGCGAAGGCGATGTCGACGATGACCTGCGCGCGTTCGGACACAGCAAGGATGTACTCGGCAGCGCGCGCCAATGCGTGCTCGGATTGATCCAGACCGCAGACGGCCTGCCGATCGCATTTGAGGTCTTTGCCGGCCATGTGTCCGAAGCGAAGACCTTGATTCCGATGCTCGAGCGCACGCGCAAGCGCTTCGCCATCAAGCGCGTCATCGTGGTCGCGGATCGCGGCCTGGTGAATCTCGACAATATGGCCGAGCTTGAGTCGCTTGGGCTCGAGTTCATCCTCGCGGTGCCGGCACGGCGGTACAGCGAACTGATCGAGCAATTTGCGACGATGACGTTTCCCGAAGATCAGGCCAGCCTCCAGGAACACGCCTGGCAATCACGGCGATTGATCATCGCGCACGACCCGGAGCGCGCCACGACGCAGCATCAGGCACGGAAAAAGCGCATCGCCGAAATCGAGGTGGAGGGCCAACGCATCGCCGACAAACTCAACGCGCAGGACGCTGGAAAATCAGCGCGCGGGCGACGCGCCAGTGATCGGGGTGCGTTCATCCGCTTCACCAAGATGGTCGCGGACGAGGGACTGAGCCGCATCCTCAAGGCGGATCTGCGCGCCGATCTATTCAGCTTCGAGTGCGACGACGAAGCCCTGCGCGAAGCCGAGCGATGCGATGGCAAGCTGGTGCTGGTCAGCAACGTCGCCGAACTCGCCGCCGAGCAAATCATTGAACGCTACAAGAGCCTCGCCGACATCGAACGCGGCTTCCGCGTTCTGAAAAGCGACATTGAAATCGCACCGATGTATCACCGCTTGCCCGATCGCATTCGCGCCCACGCGGCCATCTGCTTCATGGCATTGCTACTGCATCGCGTGATGCGCATGCGACTGCGCGAGGCCAACGCCGAGACCAGCCCGGAGCGTGCACTGCAGGCGCTGAAAGCAGTGCAGTGGTTTCACGTGAAGGTCGGTCGAACCGTAAAGACCGGCATGACCGCACTCACCAAGGAACAGCAGCAGATCTACCAGCAACTCAAGCTCCCGCTCCCCGACAAATCCGTCGTGTAGGGGCATTTTTGATTGAGCCACGTCTTGTGGATCAATGAGTTACGGGTTCAACTGTCGAACTTTGGGGTCGACGAGTCGCGCATGCCGGGGCAACCTGAGCTCGTGCCCGTGGCGGGCGCCGATGTCGAGTGCGACGCCAGACCTTTCCAGTTCGGCGATCCAGTGTTCGAGCGATCGGCTCGCGCTCAGGCATCGCCATCCTCGCAGTTCGACACGGCATCTGCAGCAAGCCAGGTGGAAGCGATGATTGCTGCGATGGCGGCATTCGCGGCCGGAGCGGAAAAGCGATACAGCTCTCGGTGCAGGAGCGCCGCGGCGCATCCGATTTGTCCGGCAACCCTGGTAGCGTAGCGGCGATTGTGGACAAGGATTGCGAGCACTAACGCCGGTCTTGGGGCGCTTGTGAGCGGCCGAGCGCCTCGGGGAAGGCGCTTCAGCCCTTTCCTCGTTGTCGCGGTAGTTCAGCAGGCGTCGGGTCACGAAGTTGTACAGGCGCTTGCCGCTGCGGGACCAGGCGCGCGCGATCCAGGAGCGCCGCGCGAGCATACGGCGTTCGACCGGGGTCAGCGATTCCGGCAGGTAGTGGCGCTTGTGTTTGAGCAGGTGGCGCAGGTTTTCGCGCGCCAGCAGGCGGAAGAAGCGGCTGCGGGCTTGGGCCGATCCAGCCCATCTGGAAGTCGATCAGCGCCGGGCGCCCGTCGTCGCGCACCAGCCAGTTCGGCCTCTTGGCGAGGCCGTTGTGGGCGACCCCGAGGCGATGCATGGCCAGCAAACAGAGTCGCGCGGCGCGGAAGTAGGGCAGGTCGCGCGTTGTGCCTCCTGCATCGGCCGGCCTGCGATATAGCTGCGATCGAGCCGATCGGCGAAGGCGAGCAGGCGTGGCAAGCCGTTGAGCCCGGCCAAGGACGCGCAGCGAGCGCTTCGTGGCCGGCGATCCAGCGCGAACCAGCGCAGTCCGAAGGCGGCTTCGCGCAGGTTGGGGCGAATGACGATGGTGCCAGAGATCTTGCTGATCGAGTCGAAGCGGTCGTGCTTGAGGCGCACGACCGTCTGCGCGCGCCCCATCTGATCCGTATCCGCCGCCATCGACCTCGTCTCCCCTCCATCGCGGCGCGAACGAGAACGCAACAGTATCTCCGCAGCGTCTCGCCGTCCGGTCTTTCTGCAGGATGCACCGGTAACCGAGCGCCGGGCGATCCAGGTGGTGGTAGTGCGTCCGGGCTTTTCGCGGATGCGTTCGACGCGGATGCAGTCGAAGCGTCCGCGCGCGGCCTCGATGGCTCCCGTGGCCCGTATTTGGCAGAAGCGATGGGTCTCGGAGCCGCGCGTTTTGTCGGGCGACGCGGTACCTGAGTTTCGCGCCGGGCCTTCAGGTCGGCGAGTGCGAGCACGACCAGGTTGCGGTCGACGTGGCCGCGCCGTAGTCAAGCTCAGCGCTGCCGTCGTTGGTCGCTGCGTCGATGCGTCAGCCCGGGCCGACATCGACGTTGCGGCTGCGCTTCTTCCACGCCGCCTTCAGCCAGCGATAGTGCAGGTCTCCAGCCCGCCGTCCTGCCAGCGGAAGGTGCCGTTCGTCCGACGCACGCCGGCGAAACGGCCAGTCCCTCGGTGCTGCCTTCGGAGCGGGTGCTGAACTGGAAACCGTCCCGCCCATGATCAGCCTGATAACTTCACCGATGTGCTTGCCTTCGCGGATCAGCTGGTAGTCGGAATGGAACAAGGGATCGGCTCGGCATCGTCGGCGCGGAGTCACGCGTGTTGGGAGCAGGATCAGGGCGGCGAGGATTCGGATCACGGCGGCCTCAGGCTTGTGCGAGCTTAAATGATCGATTGGGAGCTGCGGGCGAACGCGGAGTTCAGCCGACGCGCAGGGGTTCGCCCAGCCGCGCTGACCAGGGGCGCACTGCCCAGCGCATCGAAGCGGGGGCGGCTTATGGCGATCCAGCGCAACGACCGGCAGCAGGCAACCGACGTCAGCAGCGGTGCGGCCAGGCGTTCCGGGCTGTCGGCGGGTCCATGGCGATTCGCTTCCGCGACGAAGGGTGTCCCGGCGTCGGGCGCTGCGATCACTGCGCACGCTGGCGCCGTGTTCGCGGTCGCCGGCTTCGAGCGCTGGGTCGCAACCGTATTCGGGCAAAGGCGAGGTGGATATTGACCATCCGCGATGTCTGCGGCGACCACTTCTGGCGACAGGATGCACAGCCGGCAGACGATCGCCCGGCGCCGTGAAGCATCGATCGGGGCAAACAGCGCGGCATCGACCGCGGCACGGCTGCCGTAGGCCTTCGGGCTCTACGCACGGCGGCCAGTCCGGCGCTGCGGGAAGCGAATGCGAGCGCACCTGGAAGCCGCTTATTGCCGGTTAAGTCGCCGGACGATGTGCCGTGGCATCGAGCTCGCCGCGCCGATCGCGTCGATCAGCGCCTGCAGGTTGCTGCCGCGCCTGGATGCGAGGACGGCGAGCTTGAGCATCAGCCGATGCGCACGCGCTCGTCGCCGTCGGCGACGACGACCTGGCCGATCTCGCGCGGCACAGCTACGGCCGGCGAGCAGGCGCTTGGTCGCGGCGACGTCTCCGGCATCGAGCAGCAGGGGTGAAGCCGACGCCGCAGTTGAAGGTGCGCCACAGCTCTTCGTTGGCGACATTGCCGCTGCGCTTGAGCCAGTCGAACACCGGCGGCAGCACCAGCGTGCTGGCGTCGATCGCGAGGCCGAGGCCCGCGGGCACGACGCGGATGATGTTCTCGCTGATGCCGCCGCCGGTGATGTGCGCCATCGCATGCACATCGAGCTGGCCGAGCAGGTCGAGCATCGGCTTAATGCGTGCAATATGGTCGGGGCCATTGCGCGTTGGCCAGCGAGACTGCACCGAGGTTGTCGCCGAGGTCGGCATTCACGTGCTTGAGAATGCGGCGGATCAGCGAATAGCCGTTTGAATGCGGTCCGCCTGAGGCGACGCCGAGGATCACGTCGCCGGCGCGCACCTTGCGGCCGTCGAGCAGTTGCGACTGTTCGACCGCACCGACGGTAAAGCCGGCCAGGTCGTACTCGCCCGGCGCGTACATGTCCGGCATTTCCGCGGTCTCGCCGCCGATCAACGCGCGCAGCCCGCCAGTTCGCAGCCGCGGGCGATGCCTCGACCACGGTGACCGTGGTCGCGACGTCGAGCCATGGTCGCGAAGCCAGTCGAGGAAGAAGAGCGGCTCGGCGCCCTGCACGAGCACGTCGTTGACGCACATGCCGACCTCGTCGATGCCGATGGTGTCGTGGCGATTCAGCTGCTGGGCGACGGAGCTTGGCGCGGACGCCGTCGGTGCCGGAGACCAGTATCGGCTCGGCGGTACTTGCTGCCGAGACTGAACAGCGCGGCGAAACCGCCATAAGCCGCCCATCACTTCCTTGCGGAAGGTGCGCGCCACCAGTGGCTTGATGCGTTCGACCACTTCATTGCCGGCATCGATGTCGACGCCGGCATCGCGTAGGTCAGTCCGGCGGGTGCTGGGTAGCAGCTACGAGGCGTCTGCTCGAAAGAGGGGCGATGATACCAGCGGGTCGGCGGCGCTTTTTCTGGCCGAGGCGCGCCGCGGCCGCAGCTTCAGCCCTTGCGGATCGTTCAGCGCAGCTTGGTCAGCAGGCCCTTCCTGCTTGTCGTCGATGGTCGGTTGCGAGTCGGCGCGTGCCGCCGGCGCGGTGACCATTCGGATGCGGCCCACGGCCTCACGGGCGCTGGGACCATGTCGAACACTGCTTCCATGCGCACCTTGGCGGTCGCCGATCTCGTTCAGGCGCAGTGGATGGTCCATCGCTGCGGCGATCAGGCCGTGCGTGCGGTAGCCGGGTTCGATGAACACCTGTTCCTTCAGGCAGTAGGTGCCGCCGGGGTCGAGGTGCGCGGCCAGGCGACCGTTGGACCGCAGCAGCGGGTGCAACCAGCGCAGGTGCCAGTATGGCCGCGATGGTGCCGGAGGATCGTGCCTGGTGGAGGTCGGCGGTGGTCAGTTCTTCCAGGCCGAGCGCCGCAGTTTGCTCCCTGACAGTACGGCTCAAGCGCGGAGAG
This sequence comes from Lysobacterales bacterium, assembly GCA_016703225.1. Taxonomy (NCBI): domain Bacteria; kingdom Pseudomonadati; phylum Pseudomonadota; class Gammaproteobacteria; order Lysobacterales; species Lysobacterales bacterium. Next base: position 1,380 of record JADJCM010000005.1, on the reverse strand, counting down.
GTTGGCGTCGGCGTGGAAGACTTCGTTTTTCGGGTCGAACGCGAGCACCGGGGCGTCGCTGATCTGAATTCGTGCTGGGCCGTTGAGTACCCCGGCGTCGAAGAAGAAACGGCAGTTCCCCGTCATAGCGTTCCGGCCGCACCGCCGATCAGCGGAATTGCGCAGCGACCTCCTGGGCACTGCCGACCCCGGCCTGCAGGTCGCCGGGCGATCCACCGCCTTGCTGGCACGCATGGCTAAGCCTTCGCGCCCACCGGCGCGACGCCGAGGCCATCGGACAGTCGCGTCTTCGAGCTTGAACTGACGGAAATCCGGCTGTTTGGGTTGCTCCTCTCGCGCTTGATCACGACTTCCAGGCTCTCTTCTGCTGCGGCGACGCCGAGCAATGCCGCCTTTGCCCGTTCCCGCGGCGCTTTCGTTGAAGCTGTCGCTGAGGGCGCCCCGCCACGACGCCGGTGCGCTGGCAGCCGGGGCCTGGGGTTCGTAGAAGTTCCTGTCGACATGGGTGATGCCGGCGCTCGGGCCTGTCGCGGCGCCGCGCTTACCCTGATGACGCGGGCCAGTTGCTCGGCATCGAGCGGGTGGCGCATCCAGTTCGTCCTCGGCCTTGACGTCGGCCTCGAGCAGCACCGCCGCTGCATAGCGCACTCCTGCGGACTTCCGGTACGCACCTGCGCGGCTTCATCGATCAGCACGGTCGGATCGATGATCAGGTCGGTACCATCCTCATTGCCCCAGGACCACCGGTCGTGGACTTCTGGGAAACCTTGCGCAACAGCAGGCGCAGGAACGCGGTCCTCTCCTCGGAGACCCGATCGGCAGCGATGGTCTTGGACATGGGCATGCGCGGATGCAGGGCGCCACGCGGGCTCAATGCAAAGTATCCAGAAGCCCATCACGCCCAAAGGGCGCTGGCTATTTCACGCGCATGCCGCCTGGCTGCGCGCCGGAATCGGGGCTCAGCAGGAAGGGTCCGCTGCGTTCGTCCGAGGCGGCGAGCACCATGCCTTCGCCCAGGCCGAACTTCAACGGGCGCGGGGCGAGATTGGCGACCATGACGGCCAGGCGGCCGACCAGCGTGGCGGGGCCGTAAGCGCTCTTGATGCCGGCGAACACCTGTCGCGGTTCGGCTCCCGAGGTCGAGTTTCATGCGCAGCTTGTCCGCTCCTCTGGCACCGCCTCGGCCTCGGTCGATGCGCGCGATGCGCAGGTCGATCTTGCCGAAATCGTCGATCGAAATCGTTCCGTGGGCGCAGCGGTTGTTGAGCGGCGGCAGCCGCGATGCCTTGCCCGCAGCCTTCATCGGTTCCAGCGTCTCGGTGGCTCGCCTCGACTATCGCCTCCACCGCTTTTCCCTCGACGCGCGTCATCAGCGGCTGG
>JADJCM010000004.1 GCA_016703225.1 Lysobacterales bacterium | reverse complement strand
GCTGTCGCCGGCGGCAAGCGCCGGATACGGCGATCGCCTCGAAGCGCAACTTGTCGAGCGCATCGGAGGCGTTCGGACCAGCTCGCGCAGGAAGATCTCCTTCGCGCGAGTAAAGGCGAATGGGTGACCAGTTTCGGACCTGCTCGACTTCGGCTTCATAGCGGCGGGTTTCGCGTGGCGGGGGCGGTTTCCGGCGTTCATGGCGGGGAAGCCTTCCGGCGATCAATTGAGACCGCTGCCTGTTAAAGGGGCCGGGTCGCGTTTCAAGGCGCTCTCCTCAGCTCCATGACGCGTCCGCAGAGGAAATTGACGTACTGGCTAGCATCACCCGCACTTCCGAGTCCTGATCGCGCTTTCGCTGCCTTCTGCTGTTGCTCCTGGGTTAGCCGCTGCCAGGCCTCGCGCAGAACCTCGTCTGGTACGCCGACGCGCCGCGCGCCCGGCTGCAGGGACTGGAGCTGAACCACGCACAACCTCGCCAACACCAGTCCGGTGCATGCGGCCATGGATTCGATCCGCATGGAGCCAGACAACCGTGGGGCGGCGTCGTCACTGGTCAACCAGACCGAGAAGCATCGCTTCACCGATTACCAGTCACTGACGCGCTGGGTGCACGGCGGCAGCACCGGCGGGCAGCAGGTCAGCATCTACCTGACCTGATAGCGGTCCTCAATGTCGCCGCGTTCGACCTCAACGACACAGCATCAGCGGCGGCAACGTGGTCGCCAATCAGTGGCGTCTGGTGACCGCCTTCGACGCCACCACAACGCTCACGCACGGCGCCTTCAGACGGTCTGTTGTGATGGACTACCACCGGCGGCAACCAGGGCACGTTGGCCCCCGACGACCTCCAGTTCAACGCGCGTGGCACGCCGCTCAGCTGCCAGCCCGCTGTCGGTGTCGGTGAACCTGACCGGACCGCGGCGCTCTGATTCGCCCCGGATATCTATGGCGAACTTCGGCGACGACGCCCAGCACGTCGATCTGCGCTTTCCCCTGCGCCGCCCGGCGGCAACAGCACCACCCGTTGCAACTGGCAGTCCGCCCCAACACTGCGTTCGACTGGTTCTGGCAGAACATCGCCGACGGCTCCGGCAGCAGCGGACTGCCGGGCAATTCGACCCTGAACGATTGTCGCGACCACGCGCGCGAACGGTGGTCAGGCGATCGTGAGCATTCCGACCATCGGCCTCAAGCCGATCGGCGACCGCATCAGCCGCTAGTCGTCCTCGATCGCCGGTACGGCCCGCAGGACCAGAACGAATGCTCCTACTTCGGCGGCAGTCCACCCGGCTGGTGCAGCGCCGACGCCGCGGCAACGGCGAGTGCCAGAACGTCGTCAACAACACCGGATATTGCAATAACGGGCCGATCATCAACAACGACATCGCGGACACTTCGGTGCGCTGACCAACACCGAGGATCGGCAACTGGATCACGCACCTGGCGACGCGCCCGGCGCAGCGGATGGGCGTGGTGCGCCGGTATGCGCTCGACAACGAGCCGATGCTGTGGAACTCGACCCACCGCGACGTGCACCCGGTGCCGCCGACCACGACGAGGTCTGGACGCGCGGCCGCGATGTCGCGCTCGCGATCAAGCAGGCCAGACCGGCCGCGAAGGTGCTCGGGCCGGTGACCTGGGGCTGGTGCGACCTGTTCAGCTCCGGCGGCCGATGCCGCCGTGCGGCGTCAGCTGCATCGACGGTCCCGACCGCCAGGCCCATGGCGGCCTGCCCTTCGTCGAGTGGTACGTGAAGCAGGTCTGCGACTACGCCACCGCACACGGCGGCTTGCGTCTGGTCGATGCGCTCGACGTGCACTTCTATCCGCGGGGCAATGTCTGCGGCTTGGGGCGGCAGTTCGAACTCGGAACTGCCCGCGGACTCGCGGCGCAGCGCCTGCGCTCGCTGCGCGAGCTGTACGACCCGCCTATACCTCGGAGTCCTGGGTCGATGACGAGGTGCGGCTGATCCCGCGCCTGCGCGAATGGATCGACGCGCGCTGCCCCGGTCTCGACATCGCCCTCACCGAGTACAGAGTGGGGACCGGACGAAGGCCCGAGCGGTGCGCTGGCGCAGGCCGAAGCCCTGGCCATCTTCGGGCGCGAAGGCGTCGATGTGGCCACGCGCTGGGTCGCGCCGGAGACCGGCTCGTTGAGCGAGGACGCCTTCCGCATGTTCCTCGACTACGACGGCGCGAACACGCGCGTGCTCGGCGACAGCATCCCCGCCACCGCGAGCAATGGCACGGAGCTCGGCGCCTACGCCATCGACCAGCCCGGACAGGCGCTGCGCATCGTGCTGATCAACCGCGCCACCGCACCGCGCGACATCAGCATCAACCTCTCCGGCACCATGAGCGGCAACTGGCAGCTGTATCGCTTCGATGCCTTCCAGCGTTTCGCGCAGGCCGGCAATGGCAGCATCAATGGCACCACCCTGACCCTGACCAGCGTCCCGGCCGCTCCGCCAACCTGTTGGTGCTGCCTGCGTCAACAACGTCCACCGCGGTGTTCGCGGATGGGTTTGAATAGCGCGCCACCGCATCCAGGCGACGGTCGCGGAAAACCGCCGCTGCTACATCGCGTTGATCAGATGAGCAGGCGTATCGACCAATGCATCGGCATGCGCCAGTTCCTCTCGGGTGCCAAAACCCCACAACACGCCGATGGCGCGCATACCGTGGTGGCGGGCGCCGTCGATGTCGAGGTGACGGTCGCCGATCATCACGCATTCGTGTGCGTGCAATGCCAGCCGCGCCATGGCTTCGCCGATCAACTCGGGCTTGTGGCTGACACGGCCATCGAGGGTGGCGCCGACGATGGTGTCGAAGTGATGGGCGAAGTCGAAGCCGGCGACGATGCGGCGCGCGTGCGGTTCGTTCTTCGCGGTCACCACTGCAACCCGATGGCCGCGATCGGACAGGGCCTCGATCGCCGCGCCAATGCCGTCGTAGAGGCGGTGCTCGGTGAAACCGACGGCATCGAAGCGTTCGCGATAGAAGCCGATCGCGCGCTCGATGCGTTCATCGTCGTGCAGCACCGAGCGGAAACTGTCGTCGCGCAGCGGCGGCCCCAGCCAGCGGCGCAGCTCGGCCGCATCCGGCAGTGGTTCACCGATACGTTCGAAGGCGTAGGCGACGCAACGGGTGATGGCGTCGGCCGGAGTCGATCAGGGTGCCGTCGAGGTCGAAGAACAGGGTCGGCTTCATCTCAGGCTCCGCGCGCACGGCGCAGTTCGACCGTGAGGAAGCCGGCAATCGCCGCCAGTACCAGGCCGACCGCGGTCCACAGGCCAAAGTCGATCCAGTAGCCGGTGTTGAACGCGAAACTGAGGCTCGACGTCGCCAGCCACATGCGCATCCAGCTGATCGGCAGCATCAGCAGCGAGGCGCCCAGTGAGGCCAGCGCGCCATGCAGCGGCCCGTCGCGATTGGCGATGTAGCCGGCGATGCCGCCGCTGCCGATATCGGCCAGCGCCGAAACCACGCGCAGCACGAAACTCAGCAGGGCGAACCACGACGCATCGACCAGGCCGAACAGGAATCCGCTGCCGAAACTCATCAGCAGCGAGATCGCGACATTGAAGCCGGCGCCAGCCAGCAGCGCGCGCCAGACCAGCGGCCCGCTCACGCCGCGCGCCTTCAACGCGGTCACTGCCGGCAGCTCCTTGCCCTCGAGGATTCGAGGAAGGCTCCGCCGCCGGTCGAGATGTAGCTGACCTGGTCGACCACGCCGTACTTGTCGATCGCGGCGAGGGTGTCGCCGCCACCGGCGATCGAGAATGCGGTCGAGGCGGCGATCGACTTGGCCAGCGCCTCGGTGCCATGGCCGAAGGCGTCGAACTCGAACACGCCGACCGGGCCGTTCCAGACCACGGTGCCGACCTGCAGGATGCGCGCGGCATAGGCCTTGGCAGTCTCCGGCCCGATGTCGAGGATCATGTCGTCGGCCGCGACTTCGTCGACGCGCTTCACCGTCGCCGGTGCCAACGCACTGAACTCGGGCGCGACCACGACATCGACCGGCAACGGGATCTCGGTGCCACGCGCCTTGGCAGCGGCCATGATCTGTTTCGCGGTATCGACCAGGTCGGGTTCCGTACAGCGACTTGCCGACCGGGTAGCCGCTGGCGGCAAGGAAGGTGTTGGCAATGCCGCCGCCGACGATCAACTGATCGACCTTGTTGATCAGGCTGGCCAGCAGTTCGAGCTTGGTCGAAACCTGGAGCCGGCGACGATCGCGAGCAGCGGCCGCGCCGGATGTTCGAGCGCCTTGGCCAATGCATCGAGTTCCGCGCTCAGCAGCGGGCCGGCGCAAGCCGTGTGCGCGAAGCGGATGACGCCGTGGGTCGAGGCCTGGGCACGATGCGCGGTGCCGAACGCGTCCATCACGAACACGTCGCACAGCGCCGCGTACTTGCGCGACAGTGCCTCGTCGTCCTTGGCCTCGCCGACATTCATGCGGCAGTTTTCAAGCAACACCAGCTGCCCGGGCTGCACGCTCACGCCATCGATCCAGTCGCGCAGCAGCGGCACGTCCATGCCCAGCAGTTCGGACAGGCGCTTCGCAACCAGCGCCAGCGAATCGGCCTCGCTCCACTGCCCCTCCTTGGGGCGACCGAGGTGCGACATCACCATCACCGCCGCACCCTTCTTCAGCGCCATCTTCAGGGTCGGGATCGACGCGACGATGCGCTGGTCGGAGGTGACGCGTCCGTCCTCGACCGGCACGTTCAGATCCTGGCGGATCAGCACGCGACGCCCGTGCACGTCGAGATCGGAAAAGCGCAGCACAGCCATGTTTCCACTCCGGATCGCATTGCAAGCCGCGCATTACAGCCGCATCGGCGCGGCGCCGCAACGGGCTGCAGCCAAGGCGGGGCAAGGTGCTTACTTGACCCGGATCAAAACGCCTTTGCCGCGGAGTGCTTAGGCTTGCGGCATTCGCGGAGGTGCCTTTGTCCGTCTTGCCGGTTTTCGACCACGACCTGCTGCGCCGTTATGACGGCCCGGGTCCGCGCTACACCTCGTACCCGACCGCGCCGCATTTCGACGCGCGCTTTGGCGCAGCCGACTATCGCCGTCATGCCCGCGCTTCCAACGACGACCCGGTGCCGAGCCCACTGTCGGTCTACGTACGTGCCGTTCTGCCACAGCGCCTGCTACTACTGCGGCTGCACGCGCATCATCGCGCGCAATCCCGAGCGTGGTCGCGAATACATCGAACGCCTCGGACTCCGGATCGACCTGCAGGCCAAACTGTTCGACCGTGATCGCCTGCTCACCCAGATCCATTTTGGCGGCGGCACCCCGAATTCCTTGGTTCCGAGGGCATTCTCGCGGTCATGGCGCGGCTCGAGTCCGCGTTCAGCTTCGACCCCGAGGCCAGCCGCGAGTATTCAGTGGAACTCGACCCACGCCACGCCGACGCCCAACTGGTGGCCGACATCGCCGCAGCCGGCATCAACCGCATCAGCCTCGGCATCCAGGACTTCGACGCCGACGTGCAGAAGGCGGTCAACCGCATCCAGTCGGTCGAACAGACCGCCGCCCTGATCGAAGCGGCACGCAGCAACGGCATGCGCTCGACCAATGTCGATCTGATCTACGGCCTGCCGCGGCAGAACCAGCGCGCCTTCGGGCAAACCCTCGATACCGTCATCGGCATGCGCCCGGACCGCATCGCCACCTACAGCTATGCGCACCTGCCGAACCACTTCAAGGCGCAGAACCAGATCCGCGCCGAGGATCTGCCGAGCGCCGAGGAGAAGCTCGGCCTGCTCGAACTCGCGATCGACAAGCTGTGTGGCGCCGGCTACGTCTACATCGGCATGGACCACTTCGCCCTGCCCGACGACGAACTGGTGCTGGCGCAGGAGCGCGGCGGGCTGCACCGCAACTTCCAGGGCTATTCAACCCGCGCCGAGTGCGACCTGATCGGGCTCGGCATGAGCTCGATCGGCAAGATCGGCCATGCCTACGTGCAGAACGCCAAGGACCTGCCGGCCTACTACACGCCGCTGCTCGCCGGCCAGTTGCCGATCGTGCGCGGCTACGAAATGACCGCCCAGGACCGCATCATCGCCGACGCCATCCAGAGTCTGATGTGCCACTGCCGACTGGTAAAAAATACCTTCGGCAGGCGCCATGATCTCGTATTCGACGAGTATTTCGCGTCAGAATTGACGCGTCTTGCCCCCCTGGCCGCCGATGGACTCGTCAACCTCAAACCGGACTGCATCGAAATCACCGCGCGCGGGCGTCTGCTCATGCGCGTCGTCGCCATGTGTTTCGACCGTCATCTGCACCAGTCGCAGGTCGTGCCGCACAAGTTCTCGCGCGTGGTGTAGGCCATGAGTGCGCCGGGCAACATCCTGCGCTGGCCGAGCCCGCAGGACCCGGGCGATGGCGACGACCAGCGTTTCTGTAGCACCTGCGCGTTCGGCCGCGTGTGCATGGTCGGCGGCTACGACAAGCGTGCGCTCGAAGAGTTGCACTGCCTGGTCGAGCACACCGCGCCGATCCACGCCGGCGAAGAAGCGTTCCGCTACGGCGAGCCGTTTGCCGCGATCTATGCGGTGCGCGCCGGCATGGTCAAGACTCGCCGCATCGATGAACAGGGGCGCGAGCAGATCCTCGGCTTCTTCCTGCCGGGCGAGCTGATCGGCCTCAACGGTTTGTACAGCGCGCGCTATCCCTGTGACGCGATCGCGCTCGACACCGTCACGCTGTGTCGTTTTTCGTTCCCGCAACTGAGCATCCTGGCCACGCGCCTGCCCGGCATCCAGGAAACCCTGTTCAAGCTGATGAGCAAGGACATCGTCAATGCCGCACTGCTCGGTGGCGACTACAGCGCCGACGAGCGCCTGGCGGCGTTCCTGCTCAACCTCTCGGAGCGCTTCGCCGACCGCGGCTATTCGGCCACGCGCCTGCACCTGATGATGCCGCGCGCCGACATCGCCAACTACCTGCGCCTGGCGCCGGAGACGGTAAGCCGGGTACTGCGTCGCTTCCAGGACGATGGGCTGATCGAAGTGGACAAGCGCGAAGTCGCGATCACCAACGTCGATCGTCTGAAACACCTGGCGCGCTGCGTGTTGCAGCGCTGAGCCCGAGCCACACGCGCCTTTCCACGATTTTTATGGCGGCTGCGCGACACTGCGCGCATGTCGAGCCCGTTGCCACCCGTTTCCGCGTCACTCACACCGCACGGTGCCTGGTACGACCGGCATCCGTTCCTGGCGGCGTTGCTGATGTGCGCCGCGGCGAGCGCAGCCCTGCTGCCGTGGCACGATCGCATCGCGCTGGTCAATGTCGCGATGCTGCTGTTGTTGCTGGTCGCGATCATCGCGGCGCGCTTCGGGCGCGGTCCGGCGGTGCTGGCGAGCGTGGTCAGCGTCGCCGTGTTCGACGTCGGCTTCGTGCCGCCGCGCGGCTCGTTCACGGTGCATGACGCCGAGTACCTGGTCGTGTTCGCGGTGATGCTGGTGGTCGCGCTGCTGGTGTCGCAGATCAGCGGGCACCTGCGCGCCAGCAAGCTCGCCCATGCCGATGGCGAACACCGCCAGCGCGCGCTGTACCAGCTCGCCGCCGCGCTCAGCGCGACGCTGCGCCGCGAACAGGTCATCGCGGTCGTCGACGCCTTCCTGCGTCGCGAGTTCGACGCGGTGGTGCGTTTCCACCCGCCGGAAGAACAACGGCATACCGACCTGACGCGTACCGAGCCCGGCGTCGACGCCGCCCTGCGTTCCGTCGAAGCGATCGGACAGGCCGCACAGTTCGGCGGCGGCGACAGCGATCGCCCGCTGCGCAACCTGCAGCCCCTGCTCGGTGCGACCCGCCAGCGCGGCGTGCTCGAAACCGCGCTGCCGGCGCTGCCGGCGGCCGCGGCCAGTGCGCGAGAGGAAACCCTCGCCGTCGTCGCCGGCTTGATGGCGGCGGCACTGGAGCGCCTGCATTACCTGGATGTGGCCGCGCGCACCCAGGTCGAAATCGAGTCGGAGCGTCTGCGCAACACACTGCTCGCCTCGCTGTCGCACGACCTGCGCACGCCGCTGACCGTGCTCTACGCGCGCGCCGACGCGCTGCGCGAAACCCTGATTGGCGAGGGCGCGACCGCGGCCGAAGCCCTGTGCGAAGAAGCCCTGCGCGCCAATCGGCTGTGCGAGAGCCTGCTCGATCTCGCCCGCCTGCGCAGCCCGGGCGCGCTGCTGCAGCGCGAGTGGGTTGCACTGGAGGAACTGGTCGGCGCCGCCTTGGCGTCGCTGGGCTCGCTGCGCGGCCTGGACGCCATCGAGGTCGAGGTCGCCCCCGACCTGCCCTGGCTGCAGCTCGATGTGCTGATGTGCGAACGCGTGCTCGCGAACCTGGTCGACAACGCGATCAAGCAAGGCGGCTCCGCGCAGCGCATCCGCATCGCCGCAGCGAGCGACAGCGCCCACGTGTGCCTGCGCATCGGCAACTCCGGCTCGCGCTTCCCGGCGGGCGCGGACAGTTTGCTCGACGCATTCGCGCGCGGCGACCACGGCGACCGTTCCCCGGGCTTCGGCATCGGGCTCGCCGTGTGCAAGGCCGTAATCGATGCGCACGGCGGCGGCATCAGCCTCGGCAACCGCGACGGCATGGCCGAAGTCACGATCACCCTGCCGTTACCCGCGGAGGCGATGCCGGGCCTGCCCGAGGCTGGACCATGAACACGCCACGAAGTGTCCAGGCGCTGATCGTCGAGGACGATTTCGCGATCCGTCGTCTGCTCGCCGAATGCCTGGCAGCGTCGCACATCGGCGTGCAGTGCGCGTCCGACCTGAGCGAAGCACGCGATCAGCTGTCGCACCAGGCTTTCGACCTGCTGCTGCTCGACCTCGGCCTGCCCGATGGCGATGGCGTCGACTTCGTGCGCGAGTTGCGTCGCTACAGCACGCTGCCGGTACTGGTGCTCTCGGCCCGTCATCTCGAACGCGACAAGATCGCTGCGCTCGATGCCGGTGCCGACGACTATCTGTCCAAGCCGTTTGCGAGCGGCGAGCTGCTGGCGCGCATCCGGGCCCTGACGCGGCGGGCGCGCGCCGATGCGACGCCGCCGATCCTTGTGGCCGGAGAACTGCGCATCGACTTCGCCGCGCGTCGGGTCAGCCGGGGCGGTGTGGCAGTGCACCTGACCCCAATCGAGTTCAGCGTCCTGTCGCTGCTCGCTGCCCATCCCGACCAGGTCCTGACCTATCGGCGCCTGCTCGCCGACGCGTGGGGCGATGCCGCGCGCGACCAGCACCACTACGTGCGCATCGTCGTCGGCCATCTGCGCCGCAAGCTCGAAGCCGACCCGACGCGACCGCGCCACCTGCTCACCGAAACCGGCGTCGGTTGCCGCTGGCAATCCTGATCATTCTGCGAGATCTCCCGATGAAATCCTCACGTCACGCCCTGGTGCTGGCCGCACTCGGCATCGTCTACGGCGATATCGGCACCAGCCCTCTGTATGCGTTCAAGGAAGCGTTCACGCCCGGGCATGGCCTCAGCGCCACACCGGAGCACGTGTTGGTCACGCTGTCCGCGCTGTTCTGGGCGGTGATGCTGGTGATTTCGCTGAAGTACGTCTGGATCGTGCTGCGCCACGACAACGACGGCGAAGGCGGCGTGCTCGCGCTGACCGCTCTTGCGCATCGTGCCAGCGCTGCGCATCCCCGGCTCGCGGCCGGCATGATCGTGCTCGGTGTGTTCGCGGCGGCGCTGTTTTATGGTGACGCGATCATCACCCCGGCGATCTCGGTGCTGTCGGCGATCGAAGGCGTCGCCGTTGCGGCGCCGGCGTTGTCGCACTGGGTGCTGCCGATCACGATCGGCATCCTGATCGGGCTGTTCCTGATCCAGCGCCATGGCACCGGCCGCGTCGGCAAATCGTTCGGCCCGGTCACCCTGGTCTGGTTCGCGACACTCGCGGTGCTCGGCCTGCTCAGCATCGTCGAGACACCGCAGGTGCTCGCCGCACTCGACCCCCGTTACGCGCTGCGCTTCGCGATCGAGCAGCCACAAGCGGCCTTCGTGCTGATGAGCGCGGTGTTCCTCGCACTGACCGGCGGCGAGGCGCTGTACGCCGACATGGGGCACTTCGGCGCCTGGCCGGTGCGTGTCGCCTGGTACGGCCTGGTCTGCCCAGCCCTGCTGCTCAACTATTTCGGCCAGGGCGCACTGGTCATCCGCGATCCGGCCGCGGCCGCGAATCCGTTCTATGCGCTCGCGCCCGACTGGTTCCTGTGGCCGCTGATCGCGCTCGCCTCGGCCGCGACCGTGATCGCCTCGCAGGCGACGATTTCGGGCGCGTATTCGATCACGCTGCAGGCTTCGCGCCTCGGCTACCTGCCGCGGATCCGGCTGCTGCATACTTCCGACACCGAACGCGGCCAGATCTACGTGCCGGCGGTGAACTGGCTGATGCTGGTCGGGGTCGTGCTGCTGGTCGCGAGCTTCGGCTCCTCGAGTGCGTTGGCCGCGGCCTACGGCATCGCCGTCTCCGGCACGATGATCGTGACCACCCTGCTGACCGCAGCCATCGCCGCCCAGCGCGAGCAGCGTCGGCGTTTCGTGCTGATCGCCTTCCTCGCCGCGGTGCTGCTGCTCGAGATCGTGTTCTTCGCATCGAATGCGATGAAGTTCCTGCACGGCGGCTGGTTCCCCATCGCACTCGGCGCACTGATCTTCCTGCTGCTGACGACCTGGCGCCGTGGCAGCAGCCTGGTCGCCGAGGAACGCGCACGCCTCGACCTGCCGCTCGCAGGTTGCGGCATGGCCCTGACCTCCGGGGTGACCCGCGTGCCTGGCACCGCGGTGTACCTGAACTCCGATCCGGGCCGCGTGCCAAGCGCGCTGCTGCACGGCCTGAAACACTTCAAGGTGCTGCACGAGACCGTGCTGTTCGTGCATATCGAGTTCCTCGAAACGCCCTACGCGGCGGCGACGCAACGACTGCAGGTCAACGCACTCGGGCAGAACATGCACGACGTGCGCGTACGCTTCGGCTTCCGCGAAGAGCCCGACCTGCCGAAGGCGCTGCGCGACATCGACCCCGCGCTTGGCATGGGCAATGACATCGCCGTCACCTACGTCGTCGCCCGCTCCACCATCGGCGACGGCCCGGGCCGCCTGCCGGCATGGCGCTCGCAGCTGTACTCGGCGATGAGCCGCCAAGCCGACGACGCCGGCTCCTACTTCGCCCTGCCCGCCAACCAGGTGGTTGAACTGGGCACGCGCATGTTGCTTTGAGTGGCGATGGTGCCCGGCTCGACTGGGCCGAGTCGGCTTGTGCGCGCGGACCGGGTGCGGATAGCCTGCGCGCCCCCGACCCGGCATGCACCCCCATGGCCAGCCACTACGCCCTGATCAAGGCGCTGCACGTGCACGCCGTGGTGCTGTCGTTTGCGTTGTTCGTGTTGCGCGCCGGCTTGATGCTGGTGCGCTCGCCCTATGTCCAGCACAAGGCGCTGCGCTACCCGAGCGTGCTCATCGATACGGTGCTGCTGGCCGCGGCGCTCACCCTGTCGGCGCTGCTCGGGCAGTACCCGTTCGTGCACGCCTGGCTGACCGCCAAGGTGCTGCTGCTCGTCGCCTACATCGTGACCGGCAGCTACGCGCTCAAGCGTGGCCGCACGCAGCGCGGACGCATCATCGCGCTGCTGCTGGCGCTCGGCTGCTTCGGGCTGATCGTGGCCATCGCCCGCGCCCACCACTGGGCTGGGCCATTCGCAGCATCGCTGCGCTGAGCGGCGCAGGCACGACTTGCGCGATCGTCGCGAATTGCGCAGGCTCGCGCCATGTCGATCGAAGCCAACGAACCTGACCTGCTGATCGGCCTTGCGGTCGCGCTCGGCGTCGGGCTGCTGATCGGGGTCGAACGCGAACAGCGCAAGGGCGAAGACCCGGCGCACATCGTTGCGGGGGTGCGTACCTTCGCCCTGATTTCGCTCGCAGGCGCCGTCAGCACGCTGATGGGCACCGCCCTGATCGCCATCGCCGGCGCCTTCGTCGGTCTCGCCGCGCTGCTCAGCTACCACCGCTCGCGCGAGGCCGACCCCGGCCTGACCACCGAAGTGGCAATGTTCGTCGCCTTCCTGCTCGGCGTGCTGGCGATGTCGCAGCGCGAACTGGCGGCCGGGCTCGGCGTGGGGGTGGCGCTGATTCTGGCGCTGAAGTCGCGTCTGCACGCGTTCACGCGCGAGGTGCTGACGCCACAGGAACTGCACGATGGCCTGCTGCTGATCGCCTCGGCGCTGATCGTGCTGCCGCTGCTGCCGGACCGTGCCATCGACCCGTGGCAAGTCTTCAATCCGCACCGGCTGTGGCGGCTGGTGGTGCTGGTGATGTCGATCAACGCGCTCGGCTATGTTGCCCAGCGCGCGCTCGGATCCCTGCGCGCGCGCGCGCGCAGCCGGAACAGCGGCCTTCCTGCGTCGCCGCAGCGACCCTGGCGAACGTCGCCACCATCCTGCAGTTGGCGCTGGTGCTCGGCGCACTGTCGCGGCCACTGCTGCAGGCGCTGGTCTGGCCGCTGGCCGCCGCTGGCCTGGCCACGCTGGTCGCCGCCAGCTTCTCCGGCCTCGCCGCCTGGCGCGACGGGCGCAATGGCATCGAACCGCTCAAGGGCCGACCGTTCCATCCGACCCATGCGTTGCTGTTCGTGGCCCTGGTCTCGGCGATCCTGCTGACTTCGGCGATCCTGCAGCACTGGTTCGGCGACGCCGGCGCGCTGGCCGCGGCTGGCGTGTCCGGCTTTGCCGATGCGCACGCCTCCGCGGCCTCGATCGCGCAGGTGTTCAACGCCGGCCAGGTCGATCCCGGTGTGGCCGGCATCGGCGTGCTGATCGGCTTCGCCACCAACACCATCAGCAAGACCACCATCGCCTTCGTCGCCGGCGGCCGCAGCTTCGGGCTGCACCTGCTGCCAAGCCACATCGCGATGCTGGTCGCGTTCGCGGGTGTGTTGTTGGTTCGTTGAACGCGTTTCCGATTCAAGAACATCGCGCCGTGGCCGGCGTAAGAGCATCGCGCCGTGGCCGGCGTAAGAGCATCGCGCCGTTGCCGGCGTAAGAGCATCGCGCCGTTGCCGGCGTAAGAGCATCGCGCCGTTGCCGGCGCTCCTACAAACAGCGCGCGGCGTCGAGGCCGTTTGTAGGAGCGCCGGCAACGGCGCGATCCATCACCGCGACACACCCACAACGGCGCGATTCATCACCGCGACACGCCCACAACGGCGCGATCCATCACCGCGACACACCCACAACGGTGCGATCCATCACCGCGGCCCAATCACAACCGCGCGATTCGTCACCGCTTCACCATCACAACGGCGCGATTCATCATCGCGACCCAATCACATCGCGCCCGATCAACCCCCGATCCGGAACGAGACCATGAACGATCGCCCGGACTGCGTCGCCAGGTCGACCTCGCGCGCGTCCGGCGCGAATCCGCGCACCGAGATCCACTGCCAGTAACGTCGGTCGCCGAGATTGCTGATGCCGGCATCGACGCGCATCCAGTCGGTCGCATCAAAGTGCCAGAACAGGTCGAACGCGCCGTAGCCCGGCGTCGCAAACAACTCGCCGCGCGACGTGTCGAGATCGTCCTTGGCCGCCGCG
The DNA here is from genome assembly GCA_016703225.1 of Lysobacterales bacterium. NCBI lineage: Bacteria > Pseudomonadati > Pseudomonadota > Gammaproteobacteria > Lysobacterales > Lysobacterales bacterium. The sequence continues at coordinate 11,780 of JADJCM010000004.1, read as the reverse complement.
AAGCGACCGAGCAGCTCGACACGGTGGCGACCATCGCCGTTTTCGCGCGCAAGGCCGAGCACCAGGCGCGCCGGATCGATCGTGTTCAGCGGCAGATTGCGCTCGGTGTCCTCGCCCTTCGCCCAGCTCGCCGACCAGGTCGTGCTGTAGGCGTCGAGCCCGAGCGCGGCCAGGCTGGCATCGCCGGACAACTCGACGCCATGGATGCGCGCGCGATCGCGATTCTGCGACTGGAACACCAGCAGGCCACTCTGCGGATCGCGGCCGAGATTGACGCGCGACTCGATCAGATCGCGGTAGCGGTTGTCGTACAGCGCGATCTCGGCGTTCGCCTGCTCGCCCGACCAGCGCGCGCCGAGCTCGAAGCCGTGGCTGCGCTCGGGGCGCAGGTCGGGGTTCGGAATGGCGCTGTAGCCGAAGGCGGGGATGTTGAGGCCGATGTTGACGTCGGAGAACGGCGGCGCGCGGAAGCCACGCGCGTATTGCGCGAACAGGCCGAGCGACTCGCTCGCGGCATAGCGCAGGCCAAGTTTCGGCGTGACACTGTGTTCGGTGCTGTCCACGACCGCAGTGCTCGGGTTGTCGGACAGCCACATCGCGTCGGGATCGGCATCGGTGCGATAGCGGTCCAGACGCAGCGCCGGGATCAGGAACCAGCGCTCGCCGAAACCGATCTCGTCCTGCGCATAGACGCCGAGTTCCTGCACCGTCAGATCCGGGAAGTCGCGCACCGGCAGACGTTCGCCGAGGATCACCGGAGAGCTGACACCGGTCGCCAGATTGGTCTCCGAACCGTTGCGCGATTCTTCCAGCGCAGTGCGCGCGAAGTCGAAGCCGAGCACGTAGCGGTGCGCGAGCGCGCCGGCCTGCGCCTCGCCGGCGACCAGTCCTTCGAGACCGACTTGCTGCGTGTCGAAACGGAACTCGCGCAAGCGCCGGGTGGCGGCTGCGCTCGGCGTCGCGCCGCGGCGGTCCTGCAGCGTGTCCTGCTCGATCTCGGAGCGCTGCACGTAGCTCATCAGGTTCCAGCTGCTGAACACGCTGCCGTCAGACTCGCCGCTCCAGGCCAGCGAGGCGCGGCCGCGCGTCTCGCGATCGTCGGCCCGCATCGCGGTGGTGCTCGCGTACTGGCCGGGGCCATTGACCAAGGAACGCACATCGGTCTCGACTTCGGCACGGTAGCCATCGAAGCCGAAGCTCAGGCGACCGGGAACGATGTCATCGTGGATCAACTTGGCCAGCACGAAGCGTTCGTCGCCCTCGGCCGGGTTCGATTGCAGGCCGCCGCTGCGCGGCAGGTTGTCGCGCTCGTGCTCCTGGCGCTGGTTCGCGCTCAGCAGCATCTGCCAGCCGCCGAGCACGGTCGCGGTCGAGGCGGTCACTGCGGTCGAGGCGTCGCGCGAATCGTGGCTGATGCGCGACCCGACGAAGACATCTCCGCTGCCTTCGGCCAGCAGATCGCCGGGGTCACGGGTGCGCATGGCAACTACGCCCGCGAGTGCGTCCGATCCGTACAGGCTCGACGCCGGGCCGCGCAGGAACTCGACCCGCTCCAGCAATTCCGGATCGACCAGATTGCGCCCGGCGCGCGAGAAGCTGCCGACCGAGAAACCGTCGCCGAGCGGCACGCCATCGAGTTCGACTGCGACGCGGTTGCCTTCAAGTCCGCGGATCGCGAAGCCCTGGGCACCGAAGCGGCTGGCGTCCTCGTTGACGCTGAGGCTGGCGTCGTAACGCGCGAGATCGCGGATGTCGCGGATCAGGCGAGTCTCGATGCGCTCGCGCTCGATCAGCGCGACCGAGCCGGCGATCTCTCCGACCGGCTGTTCGACGCGGCTTGCGACCACGACCACGGACTGCATCCTGCGAGGTTGGGCAGCCGCTGCCGGATCGGCGGCGAACGCGGGCTGGGCGAAAACTAGGGTGATGGCGATAGCCAGTGAATTGCGACGCATTCTTGTTGCTCCAAGGGGATGCGCGCACCTTACGCGCGACCCGGCCGCAACCTGTTGACCAAAGTCAGTTTGGACCGGTTCGCCAGTTGACCCACGTCAATGTGCAATAAGCCCACGCAAGGGAACCTGCGCGCATGCGGGAACCAGCCGCCCCGATTCATCAAAACCAGGAGAACGCCATGCGTAAAACCACCCCCCTGCTGTGGCTCGCGCTCGCTCTGAGCGGCGCGGTTGCAGCGGATGACGTCGCCAACGAGCGGCTGCCCAAGCAGGGCCTGGAAGCGGGCAAGGCCGCCTTCCTGGCCAATTGCGCAGCCTGCCATCAGCCCGAGGGCACCGGCATGGCCGGCGCCTTCCCGCCGCTCGCCGGCTCCGACTTCCTGACCAAGAACGACAAGCAGATGGTCGTTGCCTCGATCCTCAAGGGCATCAGCGGCGAGATCACCGTCAACGGCAACAAGTTCAACGGCGTGATGCCGGCGATGAGCCACCTCAGCGATGACGAGGTCGCCAATATCGTCACCTTCATCTACGCCAGCTGGGGCAACAATGGCCAGGTGGTGTCGAAGAAGGACGTGGCTGCGGCACGCAAGACCCTCGCGGTCAGCAGCGACCCGGCCCAGGGCGAACGCCACGTCGGCACCAAGCAGAGCGAGCAGGGCTATCAGGGCGCGCCGTCGTCGGTGAAGTCGAAGGACGTCAAGATGATCGTCAGCCCGGGCGCGCCCTCGCTGTCCGAGACCGAGTTCAACCGCGCCACCGAGATCTTCTTCGAGCGTTGCGCCGGTTGCCACGGCGTGCTGCGCAAGGGCGCCACCGGCAAGCCGCTGACCCCGGACATCACCCGTGCCAAGGGCACCGACTACCTGAAGGCGCTGATCAACTTCGGCTCGCCCGCAGGCATGCCGAACTGGGGTACCTCGGGTGCGCTGACCGCGGCTGAGGTCGACATCATGGCCCGCTTCCTCCAGCACGAACCGCCGGCACCGCCGGAGTGGGGCATGAAGGAGATGAAGGAGAGCTGGAAGGTGCTGATTCCGGAATCGGAGCGCCCGACCAAGCCGATGCACAGCCGCAACATCGACAATTTCTTCGTCGTCACCCTGCGTGATGCCGGCGAAATCGCGATCATCGACGGCGACACCAAGGAAATCGTCAACACCCTGAAGACCGGCTACGCCGTGCATATCACGCGTCCGTCGCACTCGCGCCGTTATGCCTACACCATCGGCCGCGACGCCAAGATCGACCTGATCGACCTGTGGATGAATCCGCCGGCAATCGTCGCCGAGATCAAGATCGGCCTGGAAGCACGCTCGGTCGAGACCTCGAAGTACAAGGGCTTTGAAGACAAGCTCGCGATCGCCGGTGCCTACTGGCCGCCGCAATTCGTGATCATGGACGGTCCGACGCTGGAGCCGAAGAAGATCGTCTCGACCCGCGGCATGACCGTCGATACCCAGGAATATCACCCGGAACCGCGCGTCGCGGCGATCGTCGCCAGCCACGAGCACCCGGAGTTCATCGTCAACGTCAAGGAAACCGGCCGCATCCTGCTGGTGAACTACGAAGATCTCGACAACCTGTCGGTGACCACGCTCGACGCCGCGCGCTTCCTGCATGACGGCGGCTGGGATGTCACCCACCGCTACTTCATCACCGCCGCGAACCAGTCGAACAAGATCGCCGTGGTCGACTCGAAGGAACGCAAGATGGTTGCGCTGGTCGACGCCGACAAGATCCCGCATCCGGGTCGCGGCGCCAACTTCAACCATCCGACCTTCGGTCCGGTCTGGGCCACCTCGGCGCTCGGCAACGAGAAGATCACGCTGATCGCCACCGATCCGGAAGGCCACAAGGATCACGCCTGGAAGGCAGTCGAAGTGCTGAAGGGCCAGGGCGGCGGTTCGCTGTTCGTCAAGACCCATCCGAAGTCGACGCACCTCTATGTCGACACCACGCTGAACCCCGACCCCAAGGCCAGCCAGAGCATCGCCGTGTTCGACATCAACAACCTCGCCGCCGGCTACAAGGTGCTGCCGATCGCCGAGTGGGCCAAGCTCGGCCCGGGCCCGAAGCGCGTCGTGCAGCCGGAATACAACCAGGCCGGCGACGAAGTGTGGTTCTCGGTGTGGAGTGGCTCCAAGGAAGAATCGGCGATCGTCGTGATCAACGACAAGACGCTGAAGCTGAAGAAGGTGATCAAGGGACCGACCCTGATCACGCCGACCGGCAAGTTCAACGTGTTCAACACCGCGAACGACATCTACTGATCGGATGACTGCTGTTCTCCCCTCTCCCGCAAGGGGGAGGGGAAGAACGCGCGGTCGCCTTTCCTGAGTCGCGTCGCGACGCGCTTCAGGAAAGGCGCAAGCCGAACCGTTTCAAACTTGAGGATTCCACCATGCGTACTTTCCGACTGGCCCTGCTGCCGCTGGCCATGGCCGCTGCTTGCGTTCAAGCCGAAGAATCCGCCTCCCTGGGCGACGCGCTGATCGGCGGCAAGTTCAACCTCGATTCGCGTATCCGCTATGAAGGTGTGGACGACGACGCCATCGTCCGCGACGCCAGCGCCGTGACCCTGCGCAATCGCCTCGGCTACAAGACCGCCCCGTGGCACGGCTTCACCCTGTTCGCCGAACTAGAAGACGTGCGCGCCCTCGACGAGAGCTATAACTCGACCGGCAATGGCCGCACCCAGTATCCGGTGGTCGTCGATCCGGAGGACAGCGAGTGGAACCAGGCTTACGTGGCCTGGGATTCCGGCAAGGGCACGCAGTTCATCGCCGGACGCCAGCGCATCATCCTCGACAACGCCCGCTTCATCGGCAACGTCGGCTGGCGTCAGAACGAGCAGACCTACGACGCGTTCACGCTGAACCAGAAGATCGGCACGAGCGGCATGTTCCGCTACAGCTTCATCGATGACGTGCATCGTATCTTCGGCAACCAACATCCGAACCCGCTGTCGGCCGAATACAACGTCGCCGGGCACCTGCTGAACGCTTCGCAGACCTACGCCTCCGGCACCCTCACCGCCTACGGCTACCTAGTCGACAACGCCGATTTGCCGCTGACCTCGAACAAAACGCTGGGCGTTCGCTTCGCTGGTGCGCAGCCGCTGTCCGAACCGTGGAAGCTGGTGTACGCGCTGGAGTTCGCGCAGCAGGGTGACTGGCGCAACGGCGCAGACATCATCGATGCCGACTACTACCTGACCGAACTCGGCGCGTCGCGCGGCGCCTACACCGGCAAGTTTGGCCGCGAACAGCTCGGCGGCGATGGCCACTACGGCTTCCAGACTCCGTTCGCGACCCTGCACGCCTTCAACGGCTGGGCCGACAAGTTCCTGACCACGCCGGTGAACGGTCTGGTCGACACCTATGTCGCGTTCAACGGTCCGATCGGCAAGCTGCAGTGGGTCGCTTCCTACCACCAGTACGAAGCCGACCACGGCCATGCCGACTACGGCTCGGAGTGGGACGCCTCGCTCAGCTACCCGTTCCTGACCCGCTTCACCGCGATGGCCAAGTTCGCCAGCTACGACGCCGACGGCTACTCGACCGACGCCGACAAGATCTGGCTGTCGCTCGAATACAAGTACTGATCTTGGCTTCGAGGCCCGGCACGGCGCCACCTGGCGATGTGCCGGGCCTTTTGTTTCGTGCGTCCGCCCCTGCCCGAAGGTACGGCTGGGATCGCGGGCAAGCGGGTAAGATCGCACCCTCAAGACGGAGGATGCGATGTCGGAAGCGACGCAGGCTGCGCCCACGCGCGGCAAATCGAAGGTGTATCCGGATGCGGCCACGGCGCTGCGTGATCTGGTTGCGGATGGCCAGACGCTCGCGGTCGGCGGCTTCGGCCTGTGCGGCATTCCCGAGGCGCTGATCGCGGCAGTGCGCGACTCCGGCGTCAAGGGCCTGACCGCGATCTCGAACAACGCCGGCGTCGATGGCTTCGGGCTCGGGCAACTGCTCAGCACGCGGCAGATCCGCAAGATGATTTCGTCCTACGTCGGCGAGAACAAGGAGTTCGAGCGCCAGTACCTTTCCGGCGAACTCGAACTCGAGTTCAACCCGCAAGGCACGCTGGCCGAGCGCCTGCGCGCCGGCGGCGCCGGCATTCCCGCGTTCTTCACCCGCACCGGTTACGGCACCATCGTCGCTGACGGCAAGGAAACGCGGCAGTTCCCCGACGGCCACTGGTACGTGCTCGAAACCGCGCTCAAGGCCGACGTCGCGCTGGTCAAGGCCTGGAAGGCGGACCGCAGCGGCAACCTGGTGTTCCGCAGGACCGCGCGCAACTTCAACCCGGCCTGCGCGATGGCGGGAAAGGTCTGCGTCGCCGAGGTCGAACAGATCGTCGAGACCGGCGCGATCGATCCCGACCACGTCCACCTGCCCGGCATCTACGTCGACCGCATCGTGTTGAATGCGACGCCGGAGAAACGCATCGAACAGCGCACGGTGCGGGCAGGTTGAGCGGAGCGACGCAGCATGCTCAACGAACTTGACGTGCTGCGCATCGTCGACGAGCGCCTGCGGCAAGCCGGCATCGACTACATGCTGACCGGTTCGTTCGCGATGGCGTTCTACACCACGCCGAGAATGACGCGCGATCTTGACCTTGTCGTCGCCTTGTCGGCAGACCAGGTGCCGACGCTATTGAACGCCTTCGCCGCCGATTTCTACCTCGATTGCGATGATGCTCGTGCTGCCGTTGCGCAGCAACGCATGTTCAACCTGATGCACCTCGACAGCGCCATCAAGGTCGATCTGATCGTGCGCAAGAACGACGACTATCGTCGCGAAGGTCGCGCGCCGCCATGCAGTCCGATTCGGCACCGTCGATCTCTGGATCGCGAGTCGCGAAGACCTCATCCTGTCCAAGCTCGTATGGGCGCTGGAAAGCAACTCGGAACTGCAGCGCCGCGATGTGCGGGCACTGGCGCAGGGCGATGTCGACCGCGAGTATCTGCATCGTTGGGCGCCGCGACTCGGCGTCGCCGTTGCACTGGAGGCGGCATGGGCGTGATCGACACCAGTCCCGCGATCGCGGCAATGGTGCATGCCAGGCATCTCGCGATGAGTCCGGAAGAGAGAATGCTGGCTGCCGCCGAGATGTTCGAGGTCGCGCGCTCGATCATCGACGCATCGTTGCCGCCGGACCTGTCAGCGATCGAACGGCGATTCGCGTTCGCAAAGCGCATGTACGGCGACGAACTCCGGAGGACGCGCTCCTCGCACATGCACATTGGCCCAACAAACCATGAGGAATCGACATGCCCTGGACCCGCGATGAAATGGCGCAGCGCGCCGCGGAAAGAACTTTCCGACGGCGCGTATGAACCTCGGTATCGGCCTGCCGACGCTGGTCGCGAACTTCATTCCCGAGGGCATGGACGTGTGGCTGCAGAGCGAAAACGGCCTGCTCGGCATCGGCCCGTTCCCGACCGAGGCTGAAGTCGATGCCGACCTGATCAACGCCGGCAAGCAGACCGTCACCGCGCGCGAAGGCGCCAGTTACTTCGGCAGCCATGATTCGTTCGCGATGATCCGCGGCGGCCACATCGATCTCGCCATCCTCGGCGCGATGCAGGTGACGCACCAGGGCGACCTCGCCAACTGGATGGTGCCGGGCAAGATGGTCAAGGGCATGGGCGGCGCGATGGATCTGGTCGCGGGCGTGAAGCGCGTGGTCGTGCTGATGGAACACACCGCCAAGGGCGGCGAACACAAGATCCTGCCGCAGTGCACGCTGCCGCTGACCGGCGTCGGCGTGGTCAATCGCATCATCACGGAACTCGCGGTGATGGACGTGACACCGCAGGGCTTGAAGCTGGTCGAGACCGCACCGGGCGTCAGCGTCGAGGAACTGCGCGAGAAGACCGGCGTTTCGCTGCTCTGATCCTCCGGGTACGCTTGGGCTCCCGACCGAGAGGAGCCTGCGCCATGAACCTGCGCATCGCCGGCATTGCCGGCATCGTCCTGGGCACGCTGTTCAGCGCCGGCGTCGGCGCTGAATCGACCCACTACATCGTGTTCGCCGGCGAGCCGGGACAACCCGCGCAACCGGTGTTCTACGCGCGCGTCGAGCGCGCGCCGCCGGCCGCACCGGAACCGAGCGACGATGCCGCCGAACTGGGTTACCGACCGCTGCGCGCCGGCGTGGCCGGTGCCGAAGCGCCGCGTCGAACGTCCGCTGCTGCGCGCCGAGTTCGCGCGCGATCCCAGCGTTTACAACGACCTGCACCTCGAAATGCGGCCGCTGCCGGCGACGACCGAGAACAGTTTCCTGCTGCGCCTGCCGGTGGCCGCGGCCGATGCGATCGAACTGGACGATGGCCGCGTGTTCGATCTCGAAGCGCTGGCGCGCGATGCGGCGCGACTGCCGCTCGCCGGCATCGGCTTACCAGGTCGAAACTGCAACGTGCGCCGAACACCGGCCCACCCGCCAACCGCGTCGACATTCTGGTGCTTGGCGATGGCTACACCGCAGCGCAAACCCGCGACCTTCGCCACCCATGCGCAGAACCTCTACGACGCGATGTTCAATGTCAGTCCCTACGAGGACTACGCCAACCTGGTGAACTGGACCGCCGGCTTCGTTACCTCGAACCAGTCCGGCGCCGACCATCCGCCCTACCGGGCCGGATGCGGCACCCTCGCCTGCTGCGCCGACAGTGCCGCCAGCACTGATCCGTTTGCCAGCCAGTTCAGCGACACCGCGCTCGACGCGCGCTTCTGCACCAGCAACATCCACCGCCTGCTGACGACCAGTTCCAGCAAGACCCCGGCGGCAACCGCTGCATACGCGAACTGGGACCACATCCTGGTGACCGTGAACGACAGCGTGTACGGCGGCGCCGGCGGCGGCTAATGCGGTGACTTCGGCGAATGCCTCGGGGCCGCTGGTGGTGATCCACGAATACGGCCACAGCTTCCCCAAGCTCGCCGACGAATACACCTCGGCCTACCCGGCTTCCCGGCCTGCAGTGACATCACCTCACCGCCCTGCGAAGCCAATGTCACCAACCAGACCACGCCGGCGCTGATCAAGTGGGCGCCGCTGCTGACGCCAGCAATCCCGATTCCGACGCCGCCGGGCACCGCCGTGCACGGCCTGTTCGAGGCGCACGCTACCTCACCACCGGCATGTATCGGCCGACGTATTCGATGTGCCTGATGCGTTCGCTCGGCAGCACCTTCTGCCCGGTCTGCGCGGCGGCTACGTCAAGCGCCTGTATGGCGGCGGCTTCGGCGCGCCGGCGGCCGGCATCGACCTGATCGAACCCGGAACCGAATCGCCGCCCTCATCGGGCTCGGTGGCCTACACCGCCGGCGACAGTCTCAGCGTCAGCGCCGGTGCTGGTGCCCACGCTCGGCTCGGTGACGCGGCAATGGCTGCTCGATGGCGTCGGATCCGGGCGCCACCGGCGGCAGCCCGCGTGTTCAATCAGGCCACCGCCACTTCGGCCACGCACGCTGCGCCTGCGCGTGACCGACACCACCGGCACCTGCCCACGAGCATAGCTGGCGGTGATATCTTCACCCGCGACTGGACGATCAGCATCTCGGCTTCGATCGGACTGATCTTCGCCAACGGCTTCGAATAGGGGCTCACGCCGCCCGCGTCGATCCAGCGCGGCGGCGCCAGTTCGACTTCGACCTGCCCGGCGATTCCGATCTGGCGCAGGCCAGCGTGCCGTCGCGGGACTCGGTCAGCGCGGTCGGGCTTCGACCCGATCGCCGTCGTTGGCGTACACCAGCCCGTCGATCTCGCGCAGTTCCGGCCGGTGGATGTGGCCGCAGACCACGCCATCGAGACCGCGCCGTCGCACGTCGGCGAGGACGGCCGCGCGAAAGCGCGCGATGTAGCGCTCGGCACCGCTGCTCTGCCGCCCGAAAGCCCCGCGAGCGAGAAGTAGCGATAGCCGAAGCGTGCTCACCGCAGTTCCAGCGACGATTGCCGCCGAGCAGGATGCGTTCGTGCAGCCACTCGCCCGGCCGATCGCCGGCGCCGCCAGAGCACCACCTCGTCCAGGAACTCGTCGCCATGGGTGACGAGCAGGCGGCGCCCGTCCGCGGTGGTGCACCGCACGCCGGCGCATGCGCACGCCCGGCAGCGCCAGTCCGCACCAGCGACGCAAGGGACCATCGTGGTTGCCGGGGATGTGAACGACGTCGACGCCACGGCGCAGCAGCCGTTGCAGGGCGTCGAGCACCTGCGTGTGCGCCGCCGACCAGGCCGCGCGCCGACGCAACCAACCAATGCAGGTCGAACACGTCGCCGACCAGTGAGCCGATCGCATCGCACGGTTTCCAGAAACCCGGTACGCGCTTCCGGCGTGGCGGTGCGGCGAACCGAGGTGCAGATCGGAGAGGAACACGCTGCACGCAGTGCCGGGCGCAGTGCCACGACTAACTTGTTCATGCCGCGACTCCGGCCAGGCACGTTGCGGCCGCCAGCCGGCGGCTCCAGGTAACGCGCCATTCTTCGCGGTCACCAGATCCAGATCGACCAGGATCAGGCCATCGACCACGCTGGCGGAAATCCGGGTCGGTACCAAAGGCGAGGAAGCGCGCCGCCGGTTCTGAGAGTTCGGTGTATTGCTTGTACAGCGTCGGCACGCGCGCGCCAGCCTCGGCGAGGTCCGTCGCGCAACACGCGCATCGCCGCATCGGCATCAGGTCGTCGAACAGCGACGCGACCGCATCGACCGCGCAGGGCCGATGCGACGACGCCAGCCGGCGCGCCTCGCCATGAAAGCGCTGGTAGTAGGCGACCAGCAGGGCGCGGGCGCGCGGCGACAACTCGGCACTGATCGAAACCGGCTAGAACAGGCGGCGGATTTCCGGATGCGCGCGCAGATGGGCGCCGATCCCGAGCGACAGGTGATCCAGGCTGCGAGCCCCAGTACTTCGGCTGCACGAAGCTGCGCCCGGGATTCCATCGCGTCGTCGAGCTGCGCCATCAGCTCCGGGCGAGAAGTCGAACAGGCTGGCGGTGTACAGGCCGGGAGATGCCGCGCTGGCTCAGGATCGGCGCGCAGCGACCGACGCGATACCTGCACGCCGGCGACTTCAAGCCGCTCGTCCCACAGCACAAGCTGGTCATAGTGCGCGTCGTAGCGATCGAGATCGAGACGCTTGCCGCTACTGCCCTCGCCCACCGCGCGGAAGGTGAACTCGCGCAGACATTGCAATCTCGCATCAGCGGCCGGTCCGGATCGAGCCGCCCGGCACCGGAATGCGCTTGCCGTCCGGTGTGCGACCGAGTTCTTCCAGGCGACATAGGTCGATACGATCTGATCGCGCAGTTTCGGTGCATGCAGGATCGGCGTGGGTCGGGTCGGCAGCAGGTCGCGACCGCGTGCGGGGTGCCTCGGTACCTGCGCGCACCAGTGTGGTCAAAACCGGCGCTGTCGGCGGCACATGCCTGCAACTGCAGCAGCGTCACCGGCTTGCCGACGCGCAGTTCGATGCGTTGACCGCGGCGCGCGTGAACATCTCGCGCGGCAGCATCGCCGTACCGAGCGGCGACGGAGCCGCGACAGCCCGTAGAACCAGGCCGAGTTGCGGCCCGAGACATGCACCGGCACGATCGGCGCGTTCGCGTTCTCGGCGAAGCGCAGGAAGCCGCGCCGCCAACGCGCGTCGCGCACGCCGCGCCAGCCGAGACGCGAGACGGCGCCGGCCGGAAACACAATCAGCGCCACTTCCTCGGCCAGCGCCTGTTCCGCTGCGGCGATCGACTCGGCCGCGGGCTTGCCACCGAGAATGCCCAGCGGCAGCAGCAGGTCGGACAAGCCGTCCAGTGACGGCA